>JBKCTS010000386.1:0-2984 GCA_046318695.1 Acidovorax sp. | reverse complement strand
CCGCCGCGCGCCCAGGGGCTGCGCAGCGGGCGCTGCTGGGCCAGGCGGAGGCGCAGCTCACGGCGGGGGCCTCGCCCCAGCGGGTGGTGGCCGCGCAGGCGTGGCCGGTGGGGCTGGCTGAGGCGCTGGAGAGCGGGGCACTGGCCGACGACATGCCGCCGCTTCAGACCTGGCTGGTTCGGCAGGGCACGGTGCAGACGCCCGAAGGGCCGCGCGGCGTGGCTATGACGCTGCGCGTGCCGGTGCCCTGGCTGGCATCACAAGCGCCCGCCCCCGCGCCCGCGGGCGAGCCGCCCGGCGCGCTGCAATTGCCGTTCACCGGCTCGCCACAGGCCTTGCGATCTGGCGTGTTTGCGCTGGTGTTGCAGGGCGCCGAGCCACAGGCCGCGCGTACCAGCGCGCTGCTGGTGGTGGACTTTACGGCAGCGGCACCGGCCGTGGTGTACGGGCGCGACATGCTGCAGGCACGCCTGGACCCGTGGACGCAAATGGCCGTGCTGCAAGCCAGCGGGCAGGTGCCGCGCGAAGACGAACGCGCACGCCATGGCGCATCCCACCTGTGCGATACCGTGGGCTGCCCCTATGCCGCGCGGGCGGCGTGTGTGCAGCCGTTTTGCCTGGCGATGCGCGGGGTGTTGCCTGTTGAGCCCGTGGGGCCGCAGCCAAGGGCTTGAAAAGGCGCGCGGGCGCAAAAAACCGCCAGAGCCGGATCACGGCCGCTGGCGGTTCTTGTGTCAAAGGCCTCCGGATGGGAGGCGTTGACCAATGTCGATGGGTAAGAAGCCTTTGGCCACAGCGCCCGCAGGGCAAGGCGCTGCGGGCGACTGAGCGGGTCGCTCAGGGATACAGGCCGCGCATCTCGCGGGCATGCAGAATGCGCTGGCACGCCACGATGAAGGTGGCGGTGCGCAGGCTGACCTTGTGCTCTTGTGCCACCTGCCACACGCCGGCAAACGCGTCTTGCATGATGCGCACCAGGCGCGCGTTGATCTCGTCTTCGCTCCAGAAGAAGCTGGAGAAATCCTGCACCCACTCGAAGTAGCTCACCGTGACGCCGCCAGCGTTGGCAATCACGTCGGGCAGCACCAGCACGCCCTTGTCGTTCAGGATGTCATCGGCCTCGGGGGTGGTGGGGCCGTTGGCGCCTTCGATCACCAGCTTGGCCTTGATCTGGGCTGCGTTGTCCTTGGTGATCTGGCCTTCCAGCGCGGCGGGGATCAGGATTTCGCAGTCCACGCCCCAGAACTCTTGCGGCTTCATCACATCAGCACCCGCAAAGCCGCCCACGCCACCGCGGGCCTTCACATGGGCCAGCAGCGCGGGCACAACCAGGCCGTTGCTGTTGAAGATGGTGCCGGGGTGGTCTTGAACGGCCACCACCTTGGCGCCCGCTTCGGCAAACAGCTTGGCCGCAATGCCGCCCACGTTGCCAAAGCCCTGCACGGCCAGGCGAGCGCCGTTGAGCGACAGGCCCGTCAGCTTGGCGGCTTCGACACCCACGGTGAACACGCCGCGGCCGGTCGCCTCTACGCGGCCGAGCGAGCCGCCCAGGTCCACTGGCTTGCCGGTGACTACGCCGGTGGCCGTGGAGCCGGTGTTCATGGAGTACGTGTCCATCATCCAGGCCATGATCTGGCCGTTGGTGTTCACGTCAGGTGCGGGAATGTCTTTGCTGGGCCCGATGATGATGCCGATCTCGCTGGTGTAGCGGCGCGTCAGGCGCTCGAGCTCGCCCATCGACAGCTTCTTGGGGTCCACGCGAATACCGCCCTTGGCACCGCCGTAGGGTACGTTGACGGCAGCGTTCTTGATGCTCATCCAGGCCGACAGGGCCATCACTTCGGACAGCGTCACATCCTGGTGAAAACGCACACCGCCCTTGCCTGGGCCGCGGCTGGTGTTGTGCTGCACACGGTAGCCCTCGAAGTGGGCGATGGTGCCGTTGTCCAGCTCGATCGGCACATCCACGATGAGCGCGCGCTTGGGGCGCTTCAAGGTCTCGACCCAGCGGGCCAGGTGGCCCAAATAGGGCGTGACGCGATCGACTTGCTGCAGGTAGATGCCCCAGGGGCCGAGATTGTCGGCCTGCAGGTAGGAAGGCAGCGGGTGGGGTGAACCCGCGTGGGCGATGCCCGGGGTGCCGGTGGATGAGGACATGGTGATTTCCTTGTGGGATCAAAGCAAGGCATGAAGCTTATGCCTGCCTTCTGGCGATGTCTAAGGCCGGTCTGTTTGCGGATTATGCGAGAAATGCATAACGTGACTGTGGGTGCCAAATGCCGCAGCGCACCACAAAAAGCGGGGCTTATGCATGCGCTGAAATCGCAGCGTGCGAGGGGCCTATCGGACTCGGAGCCTCAAGCGCGCGCATCGGCCCCAGCGAGGACTTTTTTTGCCGAATGCTGCAGCCCCACAGCCGAGCCATGGGGCGCAAAGGCGAAAAAAATGGACCGCTGCGGACCATTGGTCGCCGACGACTTCCAAGACCGACAGGCTCCAGGGGCTGCATACCTGCCGTTTGAGCGCAGCGGCCCTGCGCTCCACGGCGGTTCACTCCACCGTGAAGTGCCCCAGCGCCGGATCGCCGGTGGGGTAACGCAGGTTCATCTGCTGCAGCACGGCGCGCAGGATGCTTGCGATCATCAGATTGCGGTGCGTCTTGGAATTTGCGGGCACGATGGTCCACGGCGCCCACGGCGTGTGCGTGGCGTTGAGCAGCGCATCGTAGGCCTTGCGGTAGGCACCCCACTGCTTGCGCACCTCGATGTCGCCCATGCTGAACTTCCAGTGCTTGGCGGGGTCATCCAGGCGCTCTTGCAAGCGCTGGCGCTGTTCGTCAAGGCTGATGTGCAGCAGAAACTTGAGCACCACGGTACCGGTCTCGCTGAGCATGCGCTCGAAGTCGTTGATGTGCGCCATGCGCTGGCGCTGTTGCTCGGGCGTGATCCAGCCATTGACCACGGGCACCAGCACATCCTCGTAGT
>JBKCTS010000385.1:0-6152 GCA_046318695.1 Acidovorax sp. | reverse complement strand
GGGTAAGTGTGGAGCCGTTCTAACAGTCACGCAACCATCGGCTGCGTGACCGCAGATGCATCAAGGACATGTCAGAGCCGGCGTGCTTCCACTCACGACCGTGATGCTGAACCGGCGGGTTACTCGAGCATCCCCCTTGGCGGCAGTCACCAGGAACTGCGACGTGCCGCAGTCAGCCACCGTCGGGGTGCCATTGAGCACGCCAGCCGTCGGCGTGGTTCCGCTGGTCAGCCAAATCGGCAAGCTGGTGAACGTCCAGGTGACACCACTTACAGAGGAGACAAAGGAGTACGAGAACCTCACCCCTGCCGGAGCAGAACCGAGCGAACACACCGTGGTGCCGTTGCAGTCGCCGATCGCAAAATCCTCAGGCAAGCCACCCACCACGGTCACCGTCACAGCACCGGAGGACGAAATCTTGTTCCGATCGGTCACTGTCACGGTCGCGCGATACAGCCGCTCTTCTGCGTCCGCGGTCACTTTACCGCTGATCACACCGGTCAAGGCATCCACGCCAAGCCCCGGAGGCAAGCCAGTTGCAGACCAAGTGTAGGGGGGCAGACCGCCCGTCACAGTCAAGTAACTGGTGAACTGAATGCCTTTGGTGATAGTGCCAAGACTCGCACCAGCAAACACCGGCGGAGCCGTCACCGCCTCAAGTACGCTGATGGGATGGATGGCGACAATCGGATCCGAAACACCATTTGCCACGTTGTTGTCAAACCGATCCGCAGTGATCTCAAGAAACACAGGGCCCGTCTCCACACCGCCCAACAGGGAGAAGGTCGCGATGCCACCGATGGTAGGAAGCTGCAGTACGCTGCCTGACTGCGGCCCCGCAACCAGCCGCGCAGCTTGTCCGGCCGACGTGCCCGAAAGAATCCGCACTTGCACCGTCGAGCCGGAGGCAGCAGGTGTCGGCTGGTTGGTATCGTCCAGCACGAAAGCCTGCAGTGCCATCTGACTCAAAAGACCATTTGCGTTACCACGCGTACCCAAGTAGCCAGGAATCTGTGCCTCGATGCGAACACTGGCCGGCTGACCCGTCGCACCGCCACCCACAGCGATGTTCACGCTGGCCGATTTCACCTGCCTGTCCCGAGGATCTGTGACCGAGCAGGTAATACGGGCAGTGCCTGCCTGGTTGCCCGCATGAAAGTGGAACGAGTTCCCGCCTGAGTTTGAACCCAGAGTAATGCTGCGGTACGCGTTGGGAACCTTCACCGTGGCGCCAGATGGGGTGGTAACTTCCGTTTCGTGTGCTGGATCGCCATCCAGGTAATACAAGGATCCAGAGTCCAATCCGCCGGCGAGGTTGCAGCCGAAAATCTCCAGCCCTCCTGGAATAGGCAGCCCGCCTTTCTTTGCCTCTACATACAACGTTGTCGTGTAAGGGCTATAGACGCCGATGCCCGGGCCGACGCCCGCCACGTTCAAGGGCAATTGGGGCTTTTCCGCACGGAGAGAAATCACGTAAACCGCCTGGGTCTCACCTGCGCTTCCACCGCCACCGCCGCATGCAGAAAGCACCGCGGAGATGGCCAGAAGAATCAAACTAAACGACTTTTTCATTTTACTTCCTTACAGATACTAGCGACGCGGACCACCATCGGAAATGACCTTGGGGGTTATGAACACCAACATTTCCCGCTTCGATGATTCCTTCGTCCTGCTCTTGAAAAGATTTCCAACAACTGGCACGTCTCCAATAAATGGGACCTTGTTTTCCTGACTAGTTTCTTCGATCTCAAATATGCCACCAATCACCACGGTGCCCCCATTTTCGATGAGGATCTGGGTCTTGATGTGCTTGGTGTCGATTGCGACACCCTGCAAGGTGGTTTCGCCACGGCTGTCTTTATTGATATCCAGATCGAGAATGATGTTGCCTTCCGGAGTCACCTGAGGCGTCACTTCCAGCTTCAAGACCGCCTTCTTGAAAGCAATAGTGGTGGCACCATTCGGCGCGGTCACCGAATAAGGATACTCCGTTCCCTGCTCGATCAGCGCTTTTGTCTGATCCGCCGTGATGATTCGAGGACTCGAAACAATCCGGCCCTTGCCGTCAGCCTCCATGGCAGAAAGCTCAAGGGTCAAGAAACGGTTTGCAGCCGAATTGAAGATCGAAAGTGCAAAACTTCCGACCGAAGTCACGCCCGAAACACTTGCTGGCAAGTTAACAAAGTTTGCGTTCGCATTGGTGATTCCACCCGCACCGCTGGACGAAACCGCATCGGCGTACGAGGGAGCAAACGCAACGCGGTTGTTTCCGCTGAGTGCGTAGCCGCCGTCCCCGCCACGGTTGGCGCGCAGGTCGGCGCCGCCGAGACGAGCACCGAGAGACCGGCCAAACGAGTCACGCGCTTCGACGATACGCGCCTCGATGAGAACCTGACGCACTGGTACATCCAAGCTCGCCAACAGTTGACGCACCTCCTCGAGCCGGCTTGGAGTATCCGTCACAAAAAGCTGGTTGGTACGCGGCTCAGCGAGGGCACTGCCCCGTTCAGACAGAAAGCGCGAGGAAGTGGACGAGGATCCGCCTGATGCACTTGCGAGCTGTGTCACCAGATCAGAGGCTTTAGCGTAATTGAGCTGAAACGCTTGTGTTTTTAAAGGCTCAAGCTGCTGGATCGCCTGTGCTGCCTCAAAGTCCTTTTTCGTGCGCGCGTCAATTTCATCTTTGGGTGCGATCCAAAGCACGCTACCAGTTTTCTTCATCCCCAGGCTCTTGGCGTCCAAGATGATTTGAAGCGCCTGATCCCAAGGAACGTCTTTCAGCCGCAAGGTCAGCGACCCAGTGACGGTATCAGAGGTAACGATATTGAAGTTCGTAAAGTCGGCAATCACCTGCAAAAGCGATCGAACCTCGATGTTTTGAAAATTAAGCGACAGCTTTTCGCCACTGAATCCTGGGCCTTGCGTCAGCTTCGACAGATCAATCTTCTTGCGCCTGACCTCAACCACGAACTGGCTGTCGCTCTGGTAAGCACTGTGCTCCCAGTCACCCACAGCTTCGATACTCATCTTGACGCGCTCATCGGTCTGCACGGTGGTGATGTTCTGAACTGGGGTTCCGAAGTCCGTTACATCCAAGCGCCTGCGCAGCCCTTCCGGTAAGGACGAGCGCAAAAATTCAACAGACAGACCCTTGCCTTGCTGCTTGATATCAACGCCAGTTTCGTTGCTTCCAAGACCAATGATGATGCGACCAGCGCCATCAGCCCCGCGGCGAAAGTCGATATCCTTGAGCGGACGCACACCCGCAGCGGACACATCAGATGCCGCGACCGAGGAGGCGGCAGACCCTGCGGATGCGAACGATCCGGGCGCTCCAGACGAATCGGAAGGGTTCAGAGTCAGAAAGACTGAAGTTCCAGAAATCTCTGTGCGATACGACGCTGGGGCTTTGAGGTTGAGCACCACGCGCGAGCGATCACCGGCCTGTACGAGCGAGATCGACTTCAGGTTCCCTTGGTTGACCTCAATGGTATTCTTACCCGTGGAGTTTACAACTCCGGGAAAATCAAGAGCAATCCTGGCAGGAGACTGGATCGCAAATCCCGAAGGAGGTGCTGCGACAGCCTCAGTCAAATCGATGCGAACGATTTCCGACCCGCCTTGCATGCTTCCAGTGACATTTTGCATGGCATTTTGCCCGTATGCCATGGATGTGACAACGGCCGAAAGAAACCCAAGCAATGCGCCTCGAGACCACGATATCTTATCCAGCTGACCGTTATTCATTTTTTCCCCTCTTGCAAGTCGAGCGAAGAAATACGCTCCGTCCAGTCCCCGGTTGCATCCTGCACGATCTCACGCAACTGGATCTGAGTTTCCGTAATCTTTAAAATTTTTCCGTAATTCTGTCCGAGATAATTTCCGACCCGCACCTGATAAATCAGGTTGTCTACACGCAAAAGCGCTGCAGGAGCACCGGTTTTATTCAAGCTACCGACCATCGCCATCGCATCGAGGGGAAAACCCTCCAACGGCTCCTTGCGTCGAGACGTCTCAGGAGCAATCAACGACGCGTTGGATGCCACTTGGTTAGACTCTCGGCGCAGCGCAAGTGTGAGCTTCGATTGATTAAAAGGATCTAACGAAGCTTCAACTGCGTAGGCTTGCGGCGCGAATTTTTTTGGCTCAGTGAGCGGAGTCACCCGTGATTTCGCATTAGCTTTTTGCTCGCCCATCCACTGAACAAGTTCGTCATTTCCCGATGGCATACAACCCGAGAGTAGCAATGCCGAGAAAACCCAAGCCCCTGTTTTATACATGGCTGTCACTTTTGAGCCCCCGCTTTTTTCTGAGCCTCAATCTCTTCCTGATCGAGATAGCGATACGTTCTGGCGGTGGTATCCATGGTGAGAACCGAGCCGTCCTTGGCGCTCGGAGTCACAGAAATACCGTTCAACGTGACGATTCGTGAGAGGTGCGCAATATCCGATGCAAAAGCGCCAATGTCGTGGTACTTACCAGTCACTCGGATGGAAATCGGTAGCTCCGCGTAATAGTCTTTCGCGCTCACCTGGCCCGGCCTGAAAAGCTCAAACTGCAAGCTTCTGCCCAATCCGGCCTGGTTAATATCCGAAAGCAGGGCTGCCATCTCGGCCTTGCTGGGTAGCTGCTTTTCCAGTTGGATCACGTACAGTTGAATTTGCTCACGCTGCTTTTTTAACGCATCCAGACTGACCGCTTTCACCAATTTCTTTTGAAAATCCTCCTTCAGGGCGACCTCTTTCGTCCGTTCTGCCTCCAACTCGGTCTGATAGTCGGAGAGTCGGACAAACCACGCAAGGCCCGCCGTAGCAATAGCGATAGCTCCGCAAAGCAGAACTTTGGGCACCAAAGGCCATACGGATGGGTCTTTCGGATCCAGATCTCGAAACTGCTGCTGGATTTTCTCGAAAACCTCGCCCGGCTTGACTGATTTATCGGTAGTCTTAGCCATTTAATTCCCCTTCGCAGCGGGCGCAGCCACAGTACTGGCGTCCATGGCTTTCCGAGCTTCGCTGGAACGTACCAGTTGAACCTTCACATTAAAGGCCGCCACGCGTCGCTGGTCGCGGGGGCTTAAACTTAAATTATTAGTAACAATTTCGATAAGTTCGGGACGCGTAAACCATGGCGTGTTACCAGACAAATTGCGCAGCATCTCCGATACGCGCTCGTTGGACTGCGCCATGCCCTGAAGAGTCACAGTCTGACCCTCTTGGCGAAGGTTTGTTATATACACACCATCAGGGAGCTGGCGTACCAGCTCGCTTAACAAATGGACGGGAAGATTCCGATCAGCCTGGAGATCCTCCACCGCTTTTTGCCTTGCTCGCAGCGCCGCGATCTCGTCTTCAATGGATGCGATTTCAACAATCTGTTCTTCGAGAGTCTTGATTTCCCCTTGCAAGAAGATGTTTCTTCCCTGCTGGTCGGCAATCATCATCTGGAAAAACCAGTACACCGACGCCGCGATCAACAAACCGAGCAGTAACGATGCGAACATCGTTGCCTGGAAGGATTCTTTCCGCTTTTTTCGTGCAGCCTCCCTGTGCGGGAGCAAGTTAATGAGTATCACTGCAGGAACCTCCGCATCGCCAAGCCACACGAGGTCAGGTACGAAGGCGCTTCCCGTACCATTTTCTTCAGCCTGACCGAACCGCCGATCTCCATTCCATCGAACGGATTCACAGTGCTACAAGCAAATCCCGTTTGCTGCGTCACCGCCTCCGTCAACCCTGGCAATGGCGCCGACCCCCCTGCGAGCATGATGTGGTCAACACGGTTGTGCGGGGTGCTGGTGAAAAAGAACTGCAAGGCCCTACCAATTTCCTGGGCCATGCTGTCGACAAATGGACGCAAGACCGCTGACTGGTAATCGTCTGGGAGATCGCCGCTACGCTTTTTGCTTTCGGCCTCTTCGGACGAAAAACCGTACTGACGCACAATCAGCTGGGTCAACTGGGCACCTCCGAATGCCTGGTCTCGGTCGTACAAAACCTCGTCGTTTCGAATCACCTGCACACTGGTCGTGAGCGCGCCCACCTCAAAAAGCGCGACCAGCGAGTCGACTCCCTTATTTGGAAGGGATTCAATCAGACGGCCGGCGGCCAAGCGGGACGCGTGTGACTCGATGTCCACGACCACTGCCTTGA
>JBKCTS010000384.1:0-3343 GCA_046318695.1 Acidovorax sp. | reverse complement strand
AGGACACGCCAGTGCCGAGCGTGGGGGCCATATCCTCGCCGCCGCCGGGCCTCCCCAAGGCGGCGAGCGCCCCACGGCCCGACGAAGCCAGGGCCCCTGCCCCGTCTGGGGGCAGCGAGGACACGCCAGTGCCGAGCGTGGGGGTGCGCATCCTCCGCGCCTACAAAATTTCCAAGCGGTTTGATGACGACATCTCTGCCGTGTGCCTCGTGATCAACCTCGATATCGAAGGCGGCACCGTAAGCCGCGCCAGCATCGGCGCGGGCGGTGTGGCAGCCACTCCGGCACGCGCCCGGCAGACCGAGGCCGCGCTCACGGGCCAAGCCTGGACGACCGAGACGGTAGCCCGCGCAGCCCTGGTGCTGCAAGGCGAATTCACGCCCATCTCGGACATGCGCGCCAGCGGCGACTATCGCCGCGCCGTGCTCGCGAGCATGCTGCAACGCTTTTGGCTGGAGAGCCAGGGCGAAGCGGTCGTGAGCGTCGAGGATTTTCGCCTGCAGGAGGCCGTATGAACCAGCACGGCTCCCTACCCCTGGGCCGCGTTGCCGTGGACGGCCCACCGGCCCCGCATCCGCCCGCAGCCCCGGCCAGCCAGCGCGCCATGGGCCAGTCGCACATCCACGAGAGCGCCCGCGCCCAGGTGGCCGGCGCTGCCCACTACATCGATGACCTGCCCGAGCTGAAGGGCACGCTGTATGCGGCACCCATCCTGTCCACCATGGCGCACGGCACCCTGAACGGCGTGGATCCCAGCGCCGCCCTGGCACTGCCCGGCGTGCACGGCGTGGTGCTGGCCGCCGATGTGCCCGGCGACAAGCTGCTGGCCGCCTTCGCGCACGACGAGCCCGTGTTTGCCATCGACACCGTGCAGCACATCGGCCAGGTCATTGGCCTGGTGGTGGCCGATTCGGTCATGCAGGCGCGCCGCGCCGTGCGGGCCGTGAAGCTCGACATCACCCCGCTGCCCGCGGTGCTGAGCGTGCACGACGCGCTCAAAGCCCAGAGCTACGTGCTGCCCCCCGTGTTCGTGCGCCGCGGCGACGCTGCCCAGGGCCTGGCGCAGGCCGCGCACCGCCTGCAGGGCGCCTTTGAAGTGGGCGGGCAGGAGCATTTCTACCTGGAGGGCCAAATCGCCTACGCGCTGCCGCTGGAGCAACAGCAGTGGTGCATCTACTCCAGCACGCAACACCCCGGCGAAGTGCAGCACTGGGTGGCCCATGCGCTGGGCATCGACAACCATGCGGTCAAGGTGGAATGCCGCCGCATGGGGGGTGGCTTTGGCGGCAAAGAAACCCAGGCGGGCCACCTGGCGGTGTGGGCGGCCGTGGCGGCAAACAAGTTCGGCCGCCCCGTCAAGTTGCGGCTGGACCGCGACGATGACTTCATGGTCACCGGCAAGCGCCACCCGTTTGCCTACGAGTACGACGTGGGCTTTGACGCCACCGGCCGCATCACGGGCCTCAGGCTCCAGATGGCGGCCAACTGCGGCTTCAGCGCCGACCTGTCGGGCCCTGTGGCCGACCGCGCCGTGTTCCACGCTGACAACGCGTACTTTCTTGAGAACGTAGAGATCGCCTCGTACCGCTGTAAAACCAACATGCAGAGCCACACGGCCTTTCGCGGCTTTGGCGGCCCGCAGGGAGTGATCGTGATCGAGGCCATCCTGGGCGACATTGCCCGCGCGCTGGGCCGCGACGCGCAGGACGTGCGCATGGTCAACCTCTACGGCAAAGACGCCGCCGAAGGCCGCAACGTGACGCACTACCAGATGACGGTGGAGGACAACATCCTGCACGCGCTGATGCCGCAACTGGAGCGCGATGCCGACTACCGCTCCCGGCAGGCCGACATTGCCGCCTGGAACGCGCAGAGTGCGGTGCTCAAGCGCGGGCTGGCCATCACGCCCGTCAAGTTCGGCATCAGCTTCACCGCCACGCTGTTCAACCAGGCGGGCGCGCTGGTGCATGTCTACACCGACGGCAGCGTGCAGGTCAACCACGGCGGTACCGAAATGGGCCAGGGCCTGCACACCAAGGTGGCGCAGATCGTGGCCGACGAGCTGGGCGTGCCGCTAGAGCGCGTGCTGGTCACCGCCAGCGACACCAGCAAGGTACCCAACGCCAGCGCCACCGCAGCCAGCAGCGGCACCGATCTCAACGGCCGCGCCGCGCAGTTTGCCGCACGCAATGTGCGCGACAACATCGCCTCGTTTGTGGCGGGGCTCGATGCCTGCGGCGCGGGCGCCATCCGCTTTGAGGGCGGCCAGGTGATCTCGCCCAAAAAGGCGCGGCAGTTCGACGATGTGGTGAAAGACGCGTATGCCAACCGCATCCAGCTATGGAGCGACGGCTTCTACCGCACCCCCAAGATCCACTACGACAAGGCCACGCTCACGGGGCGGCCTTTTTACTACTTCAGTTACGGCGCGGCCTGCTCCGAGGTGGTGATCGACACGCTGACCGGCGAAAGCCGCGTGACCCGCGTGGACATCCTGCACGACGTGGGCCACAGCATCAACCCGGCCATTGACGTGGGGCAGATCGAGGGCGGCTTTGTGCAGGCCATGGGCTGGCTCACCACCGAGCAGCTGGTGTGGAACGACAAGGGCTACCTGGCCACCCACGCGCCCAGCACGTACAAGATCCCGGCCACGGGCGATATCCCCGAGCACTTTCGCGTAGCCCTGTGGCCCGAGGCAAACCGCGAGGACAACGTGGGCGGCAGCAAGGCGGTGGGAGAGCCGCCGTTCATGCTGGCCATCTGTGTGTTTGAGGCGCTGCGCAATGCGGTGGCGGCGGGGCGGGTGGGGGTGGATGCGTCGAAGCCGGTGGTGCTGATGGCTCCAGCAACGGCGGAGCATGTGCTCAGGGCGTTGGGAAGGTTGTAGGCTCGTCGGTCCAGGCCGCCACGGTGCCCGCGACCGTTCAGGCTGAGCTTGTCGAAGCCTGTGTTCCCCCACCCGTTCGGGCTGAGCCTGTCGAAGCCGGGTGCGCCCCCACCCGTTCGGGCTGAGCCTGTCGAAGCCTGTCTCGCCCCCTACCCGTTCGGGCTGAGCCTGTCGAAGCCTGGTTGGACAAGGGCCACCGCGTGCCTGAATTGAGACCAGGAGCCGGGATGTCGCCCCCGCGGGCGAGGTAGTTTTCTTTGCTTCGCCAAAGAAAAGTACCCAAAAGAACGGCGACCCCCAGACTGCGACCCCGTCGCGCAGCGAAGGGGCACACCTGCGCCGTGGCGGTTGCGGGGTGCGCCGCAGAACTCGCTTTGCGCTTGCGCGCGCCGCTCGGACAACCGCGGCGAGTCAGATCACGAAGCAGCCGCGCACCAGCGCGACTGCCACCCC
>JBKCTS010000383.1:0-3975 GCA_046318695.1 Acidovorax sp. | reverse complement strand
CTCCAGCACCAAGCCCAGGTCTTTGCGCATACAGTCCACCGCAAAGCCGAAATCGAACTTGCCGACCACCAAGGACTTGCCGCGGTTGTCCAGTTGCCAGCTCTGGGCTGCGCCCTTGCCGATGACCTCGAGGACCTGCTTCATGTCCAGGCCCGCGTTCTGCCCAAAGGCAATGGCCTCTGATAGGCCCTGCACCAGGCCTGCGATGCAGATCTGGTTGACCATTTTGGCCAGCTGCCCCGATCCGCTGGTGCCCAGCAGCGTGAACGCGCGTGAAAATGCCATTGCCACGGGCTGGGCAACGGCAAACGAATCGGCATCACCGCCGCACATCACGGTGAGCATGCCGTTCTGGGCACCGGCCTGACCTCCCGAGACAGGCGCATCGACAAAGTGCAGGCCCAACGCGCGGGCCGCAGCATAGAGTTCGCGCGCCACCTCGGCCGACGCGGTCGTGTGGTCCACAAAGACGGCGCCCGGCGTCATGCCGGCAAAGGCGCCGTCCGGGCCCAGCGTCACCGAGCGCAGGTCATCGTCGTTGCCCACGCAGCAGAACACGATGGCTGCACCGGCGGCGGCCTCACGCGGCGTTGTGGCGTGTTTTGACCCTGTAGCGCTTGCGTATTCATCGCACCACGCTATCGATTTGGTAGCAGTTCGGTTGTAGACCGTCACTTCGTGGCCGGCCAGGGCCAGGTGGCCTGCCATGGGGTAGCCCATCACGCCCAGGCCGAGAAAGGCGACCTTGCGGGAGGGGGTTGGGTCGTAGCTGCGAGGATTGGTACTTGGCATGGCGGGTTCGCTGATGGGGGGAAGGCGAGATTGCCAGAATACGCCGAACCACGAAGGCGGGTCGGGAATTGCGGCCCGAGTGGCTGCTGCGAGCCGACGCAGCGCCGAGTGCACAAAGCCAGGCCTGGAGAGCGCCGGGCCGAGGAGGGCCTGGGTGCCGCCGCGCCGCAGCGTTCACACAATGGCGAAATGCTCCGTGCCCTGGGCCAGGTCGGGCGAGCGGGCGCGCTGGCTGTTGAGCTTGATCTGCAGGCGCAGGTCATTGAGCGAGTCTGCATTGCGCAGCGCGTCTTCATAGCTGATGACGTTGGCCTCGTAGGCGTCAAACAACGCCTGGTCAAAGGTTTGCATGCCCAGGTTGCGGCTCTTTTTCATGATCTCCTTGATCTCGGAGACATCACCCTTGAAGATGAGGTCGGAGATCAGCGGCGTATTGAGCATTACCTCCACCGCGGCAGCGCGTCCCTTGCCATCCTGCTTGGGCATCAGGCGCTGAGAGACCATGTCGCGCAGGTTGAGCGACAGGTCCATGAGCCGCTGCGCACGGCGCTCTTCCGGAAAGAAGTTGATGATGCGGTCCAGCGCCTGGTTGGCACTGTTGGCATGCAGCGTGGCCAGGCATAGGTGGCCGGTCTCGGAGAACGCCACTGCATGTTCCATGGTCTCGCGATCGCGGATTTCGCCCATCAGGATCACGTCGGGTGCCTGGCGCAGTGTGTTCTTCAGGGCAGCGTCCCAGCTGTCGGTATCCAGCCCCACTTCGCGCTGGGTCACCACGCAGTTCTTGTGGGGGTGCACGAACTCGATGGGGTCCTCGATGGTGATGATGTGGCCAAACGAATTTTCATTGCGCCAGTCCACCATGGCCGCCAGCGTGGTTGACTTGCCCGAGCCGGTGGCGCCCACCAGAATGCACAAGCCGCGCTTGGTCATAGTCACTTCTTTGAGCACTTGCGGCACGCCGAGGCCGTCGATGGTGGGCAGTGAAAGCGGGATGGTCCGCATCACCATGCCCACATTGCCTTGCTGGATGAATGCATTCACGCGGAATCGACCTATCCCGGCCGGCGAGATCGCAAAGTTGCACTCTTTGCTGCGCTCGAAATCCGCCACCTGCTTGTCGCTCATGATGGCGCGTGCCAGGGTCAGCGTGTGGTTGGGTGTCAATGGCTGGGGCGAGACTTTGGTGACCTTGCCATCCACCTTGATCGCAGGCGGAAAATCCGCGGTGATGAAAAGGTCACTGCCGTTGCGGCTCACCATCAGCTTGAGCAGATCGTTGATGAATTTACTTGCCTGATCGCGTTCCATCAGAAGTTCTCCCGGACGCGCCTTGGAGCGGAGCCGTCGGTTGGGTTGGGCAAAAACATCGGTCTGTCTATTTCCGGCTGTCACTCAGGCGCGCGCTCACCGCGCGCAGCCGCAGCGACAGCTTGCGTGCCAGCAAGGCAACCAGGCTGGCCGCCAGTTGCGGATCCTGGCTCATCATGTCGTCCAGGGCGTCGGCGGTGAGTACCGCGATCTCGCAATCGGTGAGCGTGGTGCATGCCGAAAAGCGGATGCCGCTGTCCAGCAGGGACATCTCGCCCAGAATGTCGCCCGGCCGGGTTTCGGCCAGGCGCAGCTGCTCGCCCCATGGCTGCACGCGGTCGACTGCAATGGTGCCTGTGAGAAGGACCACCATGAAGTTGCCGTACTCGTCCTGGCGGATCACGTCACGGCTTGGCGGAACGGCCGCAAACTCGAAGAAACGCTCCATGCGCTCCACGGCGTCCTTGTCGAGCTGGGCCATGTACTTGTCTTTGGCCCACAGGCCCTGCAGCAGCTTGCCGCCCCGGCTGGTGGGAAGGCGCTTGGCGTCCACCTCCACGCCACGTGCATCCCAGGGCACAAGCATCGAATCGTCCACGCCCTGCCCGGCGAATGCGGTGGAAAAGAGGACGGAGTCCGTGTGCTCCACAGAGGCTTTGTCACCGCGTGACGTGAGCTTTAGAAGGCCAAGAATGCCTTTCATAGGGATATCTCCGTTATGCAGCCGCTTACAAAACTACCAAGTCATGAATGATGGTGTGCTCAGCCGGGAAAGTTTTCTGGGATCTTGGCCTTGGAGCGCGCTTCAGCCGGGCTGATGACGTTGCGCCGCACCAGGTCGGTGAGATTCTGGTCCAGCGTCTGCATGCCCACGCTGTTGCTGGTCTGGATGGTGGAGTACATCTGTGCAACCTTGGCCTCGCGGATCAGGTTGCGGATAGCGCTGGTGCCCAGCATGATCTCGTGCGCGGCCACGCGGCCCGAGCCGTCCTTGGTTTTGCACAGCGTCTGCGAGATCACGGCCTGCAGCGATTCGGACAGCATGGCCCGGACCATTTCCTTTTCTTCGGCCGGGAACACGTCGATGATCCGGTCGATGGTTTTGGCAGCGCTGGAGGTGTGCAGGGTGCCGAAGACCAGGTGGCCCGTTTCGGCGGCCGTCATGGCCAGGCGGATGGTTTCCAGGTCGCGCATTTCGCCCACCAAGATGGCATCCGGATCTTCGCGCAGGGCCGACTTCAGGGCCGCCGCAAACGACAGAGTCATGGGCCCCACTTCGCGCTGGTTGATCAGGCACTTTTTGGATTCGTGCACGAACTCGATCGGGGCGTCCACTGGCAGAATGTGGCCGTACTCGGTTTCGTTGAGGTAGTTCACCATGGCCGCCAGCGTGGTCGACTTGCCCGAGCCCGTGGGGCCCGTGACCAGCACAAGGCCTCGAGGCTTGAGCGCCAGGTCGCCAAAGATCTTGGGCGCGTTGAGCTGTTCCAGCGTGAGGATCTTGCTCGGGATGGTCCGGAATACGGCGGCTGAGCCGCGGTTTTGGTTGAAGGCATTGACGCGAAAGCGCGCGAGGCCTTCGATTTCAAACGAGAAGTCGACCTCCAGGAACTCTTCGTAGGCCTTGCGCTGCGCGTCGTTCATGATGTCGTACACCATGGCATGGACCGTTTTGTGGTCCAGCGCATCCACATTGATACGACGCACGTCGCCGTGCACCCGGATCATCGGCGGCAGTCCGGCCGACAGGTGCAGGTCGGAGGCCTTGTTCTTGACGCTGAACGCCAGCAGTTGGGTGATGTCCACAGATTCCCTCGTATCGTTTGATAGGCTTGGCGATCATTATGACCACGATTGCTAACAACCTCCAAC
>JBKCTS010000382.1:0-2463 GCA_046318695.1 Acidovorax sp. | reverse complement strand
CGCCACCACGCCCGCCCCCCACCGCCGCCCACCACGCCGCACCTCCCGCCCGATGCACCGCGGCAGGCGCTCAACCGGGCGCACCCGGCTGCCCGGTAGCAGCCCAAGATCGACCACGATGACATGAATGCGGCGGCCATGGGCCTCCACCTCCACATGCAGCAGGCCGCGTTGCTCGAAACGGTGGTCCGAAATGTCTTCATGCTGGTGCCCGACCACGGGCCAGCGCGAGAGCAGCGCATTGCCGTGTTCGCCGTGCTTGGTGAACGCGTTGGTGCGATAGACGACCTCATAGCCATCCGGCGCCAGGTATTCGGCCTGTGGCAAATCCGGCCAGCTCTGGAAGTACTGCTGTTCGCGCCGGTGCAGCTTGAGCACCTCCTGCAGGCACACGATGTCGGCATCGAGCTGCTCTACGGCCAGCCCCAGGTTGTGGATCTCCAGCCGCCGCGCGGGCCCCAGGCCCTGCACGCCTTTGTGGATGTTGTACGTGGCCACCCGCAGGATGTCATCGTTGTGCATGGCCGGATTGTGTCGCATCCGAGACCCGCTCCCACAGGGTCAATGCAGCCGCCCGCAGCTCCTGCGCTCCACTACACTGAAGGCCCTGAGAACCAACCGCGCCGAGAGCGGACACACTCCTTACGATGGCCCTTGAGAAAGTAACCGCCGCACCCTCGCAGTTGCAGGCCCTGATCGTCGACAGCAATCCAACGTCACGCAGTATTTTGGTAGGTCAGTTGCGCGATTACGGGGTAGGTCGCATCGTCCAGTGCAGCCGCGTGCAGGACGCCCGCAACCGACTGGAACACACCGTATTCGACTATGTGCTGTGCGAGCAGTACTTTGGCGAGGGCGGGTATTCGGGCCAGACGCTGCTGGACGACCTGCGCCGGGCGCAGCTGCTGCCATTTTCCACCGTGTTCTTCATGGTGACGGCCGAGGCGTCGTATGCCGCAGTGGCCGAGGCGGCCGAATCAGCGCTGGATGGCTACCTGCTCAAGCCATTCACCCCCAGCGCACTGTTTGAACGGCTGAGCCTGGCCCGGCTGCGCAAGATCCACCTCTCGCCAATCTTTGATGCCATTGAAGCCGAGGATTTCCAGCGGGCTGCGGCCCTGTGCGTGGAGCGTTTTGAAACCCGCCAGCCCTACTGGCTGTATGCGGCCCGCATTGGCTCGGAGCTGCTGCTGCGCCTGGGGCGGCACCACGAGGCGCGCACGCTGTTTGAGGCCGTGATTGCCGCACGCGCCCTGCCCTGGGCCAAGCTCGGCGTGGCGCGTGCCCAGATCGAAGCTGGCCAGACGGCCCGAGCGGTGACCACGCTGCAAGGCCTGATCGGGGAAGACGCCTCGTTTGCCGACGCGTACGACGTGCTCGGCCGCGCGCAGCTGGAGCTGGGCAACTTCTCGCAGGCCATCGAGACCTATCGTACGGCCAGCAGCCTGACGCCCGACTCAGTGGTTCGGCTGCAAAAGCTGGGGATGATGTCGTACTACATGGGCGACCGCGCGACTGCAACCAGGGTGCTGTCGCGCGCAGTGATCCTTGGCATTGATTCCAAGATGTTTGACTTCCAGTCGCTCGTGGTGCTCACGTTTTCCTATTTTGCGGAGAACGACCGCAAGGGAATCGAGCGCTGCATGGCCGACTTCGCCCGGATCATGGAGCGCCACGAATCCAGCACACGCGTGCAGCGCTTTGTCGCCGTGGCCAATACGCTGCAGCTAATACAGCAGCGGCAGTTCTCGCGGGCGGTGGAAGCCGTTCGGCGCATGGCCCGTGAGATCACCACATCAAGCTTCGACTTCGAGGCGGCCTGCAACCTTGCCAACCTGCTGGCAGTGCTGGTGCTGACTTCCATCGACCTGGAGGAAGGCGAGAGCTGGATACGCGCACTTGGCATGCGCTATGCCAACACACGCGGGCTGACCGAGCTGCTGGCCAACGCCTGCAATGGTTACGAACCGTACCGCGAGATCGTGCGCGAATCGTTGGTGCACATCAACCGCTCGGCCGAAGTGGCCATGGCCAGAAGTCTGGCCGGCGACCCAACCGGTGCGGTACGCGAGCTCTTGAATGAGGCTGATCAAACGCTGAACTCCAAGCTGGTGGACATGTCGCAGCAGGTGCTGCACCGTCAGCACGCCCACATTCCCACCGCCGACGCGCTGCAGGAGGCCATCAACAGCCTGCGCCGGCGCATGGGAAGCGCGCCGATCCGCGCCATCCTGGGGCAGGACAGCGAACGCACGCCGGGTGGCTTGGCTTTGCGGGTGCGCACCTCTACCGAAGATGCGGTGCGGCCCACGACATCACCGGCCGACATCCTGCCAACGGATGACGACGCAGCGCAGGATGGGCCGCCCGAGGCCGACAACGGGGCCGATCCTGCCGCATTTTTGCGTGCAGCCCCCCCAGCCTGAGCGCCGCACCGGTCTGCGCCCGCAGCCGCCTCAGCAC
>JBKCTS010000381.1:0-6058 GCA_046318695.1 Acidovorax sp. | reverse complement strand
ATGCTGAAAATGCTTTGCCGCAGCAGCCGACCGCAGCCCCGTGCGGTTGCCGCGCGGCCGGGGGGGCGTTCAGGCCCGCACAAACTCTGGCCGGTCGTTGTGCTGGGGCTTGAGCGGCGCTACCGCCTGGCCCTGGGCGCGCTCTTTGCGCCACTGCGCCTTGCGCGCTGTCCATTCGGCCAGGCGGGCGTGGGCCACGGTGCTGTCGCGGGCCATCTGCTCTTGGTTGGCCAACTGCGCCGTCAGTTCCAGGCGGATGCCGTTGGGGTCAAAAAAGTAGATGCTCTTGAAGATGTGGTGGTCGGTGACGCCCAGCACCTCGATGCCATGCGCTTGCAGGCGGGCCTGGGTGCTTTGCAGTTCCTCGACCGTGTCCACGCGAAAGGCAATGTGGTTGACCCACAGCGGCGTGTTGGGCGACGGTTCGGCCTTCACGTCATCGCCCAGGTCGAAAAAGGCAATGAATGACCCATCCCGCAGCCGAAAAAAGAAGTGGGTGTAGGGGCAGTACTCGCCGGTGCTGGGCACGTAGTCGCTTTGGATGATGTGGTAGAGCGGCAGGCCCAGGATGTCTTCGTAGAAGTGCCGCGTCTCCTCTGCGTCGCGCGCCTTGTAGGCATAGTGGTGCAACTGCTGGATGGCGGCAGGGGCGGGCAGGCTGGCGAGGTCTGGCGTGGCGGTGGTCATGCAGGTCTCCGTCGAAGAATGCCGCAATTCTACTATTCGTAATTCATTTACTTTAAGTTAATTTTGGTGTGATCGGCCTCGCATCTGCGCCGGTGCGCTGCGCCAGCGGTCGGTGCCGGTGCAAAAGGCCCCATGCGCTCGTGCAACGGTGGTCGGGTCTGCGGGGGCTGTCGTCTGGCTGGCGGCATGTTCGGGCCACGGTAAGGCATGGCCAACCCACCGCGCACCGAAAGGGGCGGGGTCTGCGCGTGGGGGAGGTGCGCCCTCGGGCGCGGCCGTGGTTTGGGGTGGGCCGTCGCCCAGGGCGCGACCCCGCGGCCGGTGGGGCCTACTGGCCCAGGGCGGCCATTTTCCAGGCGGCGGCAGAGGCCACGGCGTCGCCACGTTGTTCGGCCATTTCCGCAAGGTGGCGCCAGGCGCTTGCACGCAGGCCGGGGTCCACCAGTTGCTGCGCCGACTGCGTGAGAAGCTGTTGCGCCTTGCCCCACAGTTGCCGTTCGAGGCAGGCGATGCCAGCCAGGTATTGCAGGCGGGCATCGCGCGGGTTGGCCTGCTGCGCGGCTTCTATGCGTGCCAGCCACGGGGCGTCAATGGCGCCAAGCCCCGCCTCCAGGGCGCGCACCAGCTTCAGCGCGTGCTGCTCGGTGAGGGCGTCGGGCGTGTTCACCAGCCGCTCCCACACCGGCAGCAGCCAGGCGCGCACCTGGGTGCTGTCGCCTCCCAGCAGGGCCAGCCGCTGCGCAGCGTGGATGGCAATTTCGGGCATCTGGCGCTCGGAGGTTTCCAGCGACTGCCAGACGTGCTGGAGCTGAGCCGTATCGTGCGCGCTGTTGATCAGCTCATGGGCCAGGCCGCGCACGATGCTTTGTGCAGCGCTGGGCGAAAACGCGCGGTGCTTGACCAGCAGACGGGCGGTTTCGAGCGCTTCGAAGGGCTGGTCTCCCAGGCGGGTGGTGGCCTTGAGCTTGATGCGCAGCGCCAGGGTGCGGCGTGCAGCGCCCTGCGGCATTTCGGCCAGGCGATCCAGCGCTGCGCTGGCGTCGCGGTCGTCCAGCAACCAGCGCGCCGCCCGCATCTGCGCCCCTTCGCGCAGCTCCTGCTCCATGGCGGTGCCGCGCAGAGGCGACTCTTGCAGCGCATCGTGCAGGTGCGACTCGCGGGTGGCGCGGTCTTGCAGCGCGTGTGAGGCCTCGGCGGCAATCATGTGGGCCAATGCGCGCACCTGGCGCGCATGGGGCACGGGCTCGTTGGCGGCGGCCAGCGCATGCTCCTGCGCCAGCGCGGCCACGGCAGCCTTGCGCGAGCGGATGTAGCGCCCGCCCAGCATGTGGGTGAGCCCATCGAGCAGCGACGCATGCATGGCGCGCTCTTTTTGCTGCGCACGCCAGCGCTGGGCCTGCCGGGGCAGTTCCAGCAGCGCCGCAAGGGCGCGCAGCGCCGCGTACAGCGTGACAAAGCCGCCCACCACCAGCAGCAGCACCAGATTCAGCGACAGGTCGATGCGGTAGGGCGGCCAGAACAGGGTGACGGTGCCCTGGTTGTTGCCCGCAAACAGCGCGGCGGCCACGGCCACGCCAAACAACGCCAAAAGCCAAAGTGCTGCGCGCATGTCAGTGATCCAGCGCGGCGCGGGCGTCCGCGCCCTTCAAAGCAGGTGCGCCCCAGGGTCGGTGCCCCCGCGCAAGGGCCGCCCCGCCATGCTGGGGGCATACCCCGGCTGCTTCGCGAGGCGAAACGAGACGGGGGTGCGGCGCGAAGCGACTCCGGGGGCGGGCCATCACCGTCCTGCTGCTGCCGTCGCAAGCGCCGCCAGGGTTTCGTCCAGGCGGGGCAGCTCGGCCACCTTCATGCTGGCCTGCGCCGTCTGCAGGGTGCTGGCAGCGGCCTGCGTCCGGCGCGAGGCGGGGTCGAAATACTTGTTGAGCGCCACGGTGGCCGCCGTCAGGTCGGCGCGGGCCGAGTCGTACTGGCGGGCCAGCACCGCCAGCCGGGCGTTCAGCAGCTTGAGCTTGAGGTTCTCGCGCAGAAAGAATGCCTGCTCGGGCGCCAGCAAAATGGCTTCGGGCTGATCGATGCGGCTCACGCGCACCAGGCCCCGCGCCTCGTCGCGCACCACCTCCCAGCCGCGCTGCAGGGCGGCCTGCCACCAGGCCCTGTTGTCCGGTGTGGTGGCCGACGCCGTCGCGGCAGCGCTGCCGGGCCCCGCAGCCAGGCGGCGGGTGGCTGCGGCCTGGGCCACGGCGTTTTGCACCGGCAGTTCGTCCACCTGGCGCACCAGGTCGTCCAGCCGGGCCAGCAGGCCTGCGGTGTCGGTGACGGGGGCGCGCGACAGGTGGTCCAGGTCGCGGCTGATGGCGCGCTGCACCGGGCCCAGGCGGGGCTGCGCGGCCCGATCGATGCGCTGGTTGGCCGATTTGAGCGCGGCCACCATGGGTTCCAGGCTGCCCGTCAGTTGCGTTTGCTGCTGCGCGAGCCGAATGCTCGACTCGATATCCACCACCAGGTTTTCATCGCGCGAGCGCGACAGGCTTTGCATCAGCTCTTCAAGCTGGGTGCGCTGCAGGGCGACTTCGCCGACGCGGGCCTCGGCCACCGACAGGCGCGCAGCCGTCTCGCGCACCAGGTCTTCTGCCTGGCGGGCCATGGTGCGGGCCTCGATGGCCAGGGCACCCGAGTCGGCCGACTGCCGCGCGAGCTGCTCCTGGATACCGCTGAGCTTTTGCCACAGCATGCCGGTGCTGACCAGAGCGGCTGCGGCCATGGCCGCCAAAATCCACTGCAGGGTGTGGCCCCGCGCCGCAGGGGGCATCGCGGGCGCACCGGCCTGCACGGCCGCATCCGCCGCAGCCACCCCAGGGGCGGCGGGCGATGAAGGCGGGGCATGGGGGGGAACGGAACTCATGCGGCCGATTCTATCGACGCCACCACATCCTTAAGCGACGGGCGGCATCCCCCAATGTGTCCAAAACCTGCGGCGCGCGCCGCCTCGGCAATGCGCGGGTGGGTGACCAAAGCGCGGGCATGCGCCCAGTCCTGCCCTGGCAGCACGGCCGCCAGGTGCGTCACGGCCTCGGAACTGCTGAGCAGCCACACCGATCCGTCGTGTGCAGCCTGCCGGGCCAGGGCGATGTCTGGCGCATCCCACACCGGAGCCACCCGTTGGTAAGCCACCACAAAATCCACGCTCGCGCCTGCGTGTTCGATCTGCCGGGCCAGCCAGTCGCGGCCCGTGCCCTGGGGCGATTCGGGCAGGCCGCCGGTCTGCCCCCGCACGATGAGCACGCGGTCGCCCGGCGCCAGTTGCCCGCCCACCTGCTTCCACAGCGCCTCGGACTCAAACTGCGGTGCATCGGGCGCGGGGCCAGCAATCAGCGCCAGCGGCACACCCGCCCGCGCCAGCGCCTGCGCCGTGGCGGGGCCAGGTGCCCATGCTCTTGTTTTGATAGCTTCATCCCCTACGGCGACGAGCGCAACTGGGTGTTTTGAATCAAAAAAGTAGGCCACGGCATTGCCGCTGACGAACATCAGCGCCCGGTAGCGGTTGGCGCGCTCCCGGGCGGCCTGCAGCGCCGCGATGGCCGCGGGCTCGGTGCACGGCCCAATGGCGATCAGCGGCAGCGCCACGGCCGCAATGCCGTGGCCAGCGAGCTCGCGCACCCAGTGCGCGGCTTCGTGGGCGGGCCGCGTGACGATGACGCGAGAGGGCGCGGCGGCGGCCACGGTGAGCAGCGGGTGCGGTCCTAGGCGAGATGCGCTGCGCCGCGTGCGCCGCCGTCCCGCAGTTGCTGTGCAATGGCCAGGCCCAGCGCCTCGGCCTGTGCCAGCGTGGCCACCGGAGCGCCCGCTCGCGCGCGCACCAGCGGCGCGCGGCCGTCCGGGTCGCCCCAGGCGGCGTCAAGCTGCAAGGTGCCGCCCGCCAGCGTGCCATGCGCTGCCAGCGGCATCGAGCAACTGCCGCCCATGGCGCGGCTGACGGCACGCTCGGCCGCCACCACGAGCCAGGTGGTCTGGTCGGCCAGCGGGGCCAGCGCGTCTATGAGGTCCTGCCGGTTGGCGCGCACTTCAATGCCCAGAGCGCCCTGGCCCGCTGCGGGCAGCATGGCCGCAGGCTCGAACGTGGCGCGAATGCGCGATGCCAGCCCCAGGCGCTTGAGGCCCGCAGCAGCCAGCACGATGGCGTCGTACTGCCCCTCGTCGAGCTTGCGCAGGCGCGTATCCAGATTGCCGCGCAGCGGCTCGATGCGCAGGTCGGGCCGCAGCGCCTGCAGCAACACCTGCCGCCGCAGGCTCGAGGTGCCCACCACCGCCCCCTGCGGCAGCGCATCGATGCTGGCATAGGCGGGCGATACAAAGGCATCGCGAGGGTCTTCGCGCTCCATGACGCACGCCAGGGCAAAGCCGGGCGGCAGCTCCATGGGCACATCCTTGAGCGAGTGCACGGCAATGTCGGCGCGGCCTTCTTCCAGCGCGGTCTCCAGCTCTTTGACAAAAAGCCCCTTGCCGCCCACCTTGGACAGCGAGCGGTCCAGGATCTGGTCGCCCTGGGTCGTCATGCCCAGCAACTGCACCGTGTGTCCCCGCGCCTGCAACAGCGCCTGCACATGCTCGGCCTGCCACAGGGCCAGGCGGCTTTCGCGCGTGGCGATGACGATCTTGGAGGGGCTGGAAGTTGGGTTCAAGTTCGTAACCTGTTTGTAATCATTCGGTGGCGGTCGATGCTAGCATCCAAACGCACTGGGGCCGGTGCGCCCGGGAACACGCGGGCTGGCGGCACCCGACCCCCCATCCATTGCGGAGACCACCCTGATGAAACGATCCGACAAGGACCAGCCCCTGATTGATGATATCCGCCTGCTTGGGCGCATTCTGGGCGACGCGATCCGCGAACAAGAAGGCGTGGCCGCGTACGAACTAGTCGAGCAGGTGCGCAAGCTGTCGGTGGCCTTTCGCCGCGATGCCGACCAGGAGGCCGACCGCGCACTCAAAAAGCTGCTCAAGTCCCTGTCGGGCGACCAGACGGTGAGCGTGATCCGCGCCTTCACCTACTTCAGCCACCTGGCCAACCTGGCCGAAGACCGCCACCACATCCGCCGCCGCGCCGTGCACGAACGCGCGGGCGACACGCAAGAGGGCAGCATCGAGGTGGCCCTGTCGCGCCTGCGCTGGGCAGGCATTTCACCCAAGGCGATTTCGCAGACGCTGGCCAGCAGCTATGTGGCCCCGGTGCTCACGGCCCACCCCACCGAAGTGCAGCGCAAAAGCATTCTGGACGCCGAACGCGACATCGCCCAACTGCTGGCCGAGCGCGACGACATCCGCGTGCGCGCCCAGCTCTACAACACCTCCAAAGACGCCCTCACCCCCCGCGAGC
>JBKCTS010000380.1:0-11771 GCA_046318695.1 Acidovorax sp. | reverse complement strand
AACGTGCGGCGGCGCCGGGTTTCGTCATGGAACGGAGCAAACATGCGGGCAGGGGGCCAGGCGAGGGTGCGTGGCGCAGTAAGTGGCAAAAATCGAACGATTATCCCGCGCCCTGTGGCCGGTGCGGCAAGGCCGCGTCAGGGCGCTGCATCGGGCCGCATCGTTGTCGTTCGCCTCGGGCGTGGCGGCAAGAAACCCATGCCCGTGCGGGCCCGGCCCGGTTGTCATAAAATCCGCCCATCCGAGGAGCGTTGCAGCGCCCCCAGCACAACAGCGGGGCGTGAGGCTCGGAGTCATCTAGCAACGACGCTCATCCACTTTTCGTGGGGTGAGCCGTGTCATTTCACTCGCGCGACCAGTGGCTTTTCAAACTTGCTTTGGAGCAAACCCACATGAATGCCCGCATCAACGCCCCCGTCAACACCGACTGCATCATTGCCGATATCGGCCTGGCCGAATGGGGCCGCAAAGAAATCAAGATCGCAGAAACCGAGATGCCCGGCCTGATGGCCATCCGCGAAGAGTTCGCCAAGGCGCAGCCCTTGAAGGGCGCGCGCATCACCGGCTCGCTGCACATGACCATCCAGACGGCCGTGCTGATCGAAACGCTGCAGGCCCTTGGGGCGCAGGTGCGCTGGGCCTCGTGCAACATCTTCTCCACGCAGGACCATGCCGCCGCCGCCATTGCCGCCGCTGGCACCCCGGTGTTTGCCATCAAGGGCGAAACCCTGGCCGATTACTGGGCCTACACCCCCCGCCGCGTTGAGTGCGGCGCAGGCGTTCCAGGCGCACCGGCAGGCGCGCCGGGCACCGAGGCCGAAGGCCCGAACATGATCCTGGACGACGGCGGCGATGCCACGCTGCTCATGCATCTGGGCAAGCGCGCCGAGAAAGACGCGTCCCTGATCGCCAACCCCACCAGCGAAGAAGAGACCTGCCTGTTCAACGCCATCAAGGCCAAACTGGCGGTGGACCCAACCTGGTACAGCCGCAAGAGCGCGCAGATCGTCGGCGTGACCGAAGAAACCACCACCGGCGTGCTGCGCCTCAATGAAATGGCCGCCAAGGGCAGCCTGATGTTCCGCGCGATCAACGTGAACGACTCGGTGACCAAGAGCAAGTTCGACAACCTGTACGGCTGCCGCGAGTCGCTGGTCGATTCCATCAAGCGCGCCACCGATGTGATGATTGCTGGCAAGGTCGCCTGCGTGGCCGGCTATGGCGATGTGGGCAAGGGCTCGGCCCAGGCCCTGCGCGCCCTCTCGGCCCAGGTGTGGGTGACCGAGATCGACCCCATCAACGCCCTGCAGGCCGCGATGGAAGGCTACAAGGTCGTCACCATGGAATACGCCGCCGACAAGTGCGACATCTTCGTGTCCGCCACCGGCAACAAGAACGTGATCCGCTACGAGCACATGGCTGTCATGAAGGACGAAGCCATCGTCTGCAACATCGGCCACTTTGACAACGAGATCGATGTTGCCAGCCTGGAAAAACTGCAGTGGGACGAGATCAAGCCCCAGGTGGACCATGTCATCTTCCCGGACGGCAAAAAGATCACGCTGCTGGCCAAGGGCCGCCTGGTCAACCTGGGTTGCGCCACTGGCCACCCCAGCTTCGTGATGAGCTCCAGCTTTGCCAACCAGACCATCGCGCAGATCGAGCTGTTCACCAAGCAAAACGCGTACGAAGTGGGCAAGGTCTATGTGCTGCCCAAGCACCTGGACGAGAAGGTGGCGCGATTGCACCTCAAGAAGGTCGGGGCCATGCTGACCGAGCTGACCGACGAGCAGGCGGCCTACATCGGCGTGCCCAAGCAGGGCCCATACAAGGCGAACACCTACCGCTATTGAGCATCGGTGGTGCGGGGCAACGCCTGAGCGCAGCGCGCGAGGGTTGGGGCCCGCCGCAGGAGCCACCGGCTGCGGCCGCCCTCGCGCAAGCGCCGCTGGTGCGTGCCTTTGCTTGCCCGCCGGAGGGCAGCCGCCACGCTGCACAGCTTCATGAATGGTCAATTGCTCCTTATTTGATAGCTAAAAGTGCAATGCAGCCGGGCGCAAGTGGGTCATTTCAATCAAAAAAAGGACGAGCGCGATGCGCGCAGATGTGTTTTTGGTGGATTCCGGCCACGCGGCCACGCGGTCGCAGGCGCAGCGCCTGATCGCTGCGGGGGTCGAGTGGCGGCTGTCGCCCCTGGCGCCCTGGCAGAAGGTGGGCAAGAACGGCGACGACATCCCGGCCGTGGCCGAGGTGCGCCTGCTTGACGACGCTGAGGCCAAGTACCTCTCGCGCGGGGGCCTCAAGCTCGAGGGCGCGCTGCGGGCGGTGGGCCTTGCTGTGGCAGGCAAGCGTTGCCTGGACGTGGGCCAGAGCACCGGCGGCTTTACCGACTGCCTGCTGCAGCACGGCGCGGCGCAGGTGATCGGCGTGGACGTGGGCCATGCCCAGTTGCACGAGCGCTTGCGCGACGATGCCCGCGTGGTCTGTGTCGAGGGTTTGAATGCCCGCTCGATGACGGCCCAGGCGCTGGAGGCAGGCTGTGAGCTGGCGCTGTCGGAAGTGGTCGAAGTGGACGAAGACAACGACACCCAGCCCGAGGCGCCCTACAGCTGGATGCGCAACGGCGGTCTGGTGGACGAGGCCTACGACGACAGTGGTGACGCCAAGGAGCACGACATCGAAGCCTTCAAGGCCGAGCGGGCCCGGCGGGCCGAAGCCCGTGCCAAAGGCGCCTTGCCCGTGGAGCGGCGCCGCCGCGCCGACCGCGCACAGGTGGACATCACACCGAGTTTCGACGTGGTCACCGGCGATCTGTCGTTCATCTCGCTCACGCTGGTGCTGCCTGCGCTGGTGCCGCTGCTGGCCACAGACGGCCATTTGCTGATGCTGGTCAAGCCGCAGTTCGAGCTGCAGCCGGGCCAGGTGGGCAAAGGCGGCATCGTCCGCGACCCGGCCCTGTATGCCGTGGTCGAAAAGCGCATCCGCGACTGCTGCGCCGAGCAGGGCCTTGCCGTCCTGGCCTGGATGGACAGCCCCATCGAGGGCGGTGACGGTAACCGCGAATTTTTTGTGTACGCCAACAGGAGCCGTGCTGCATGAATGCCGCCAACACACAGGGCACCGGATTTCCGGTGAGTTTTGAATTTTTCCCGCCCAAGACGCCCGAGGGGGCCGACAAACTGCGCGTGGCGCGCCAGCAGCTGTATGCGCTGCAGCCCGATTTTTGCTCGGTGACCTACGGCGCAGGCGGCTCCACCCAGGAGGGCACCTTTGCCACCGTGCGCGAAATCCTCTCCGAAGGCGTGAGCGCCGCGTCCCACTTCTCGTGCATCGGTGCCACCCGCCAGTCGGTGCGTGAGCAACTGGCGACCCTGAAGGCCATGGGCGTGCGCCGGCTGGTGGCGCTGCGCGGCGACCTGCCCAGCGGCTACGGGGCCGGCGGCGAGTTTCACTACGCCAGCGACCTGGTGGCCTTTATCCGTGCCGAGACGGGCCGCGACTTTCACATCGAGGTGGCCGCCTATCCCGAGGTGCATCCGCAGGCGCGCTCGCCGGAGGCTGACCTCAAGGCCTACGTGGCCAAGGTGCAGGCCGGGGCCGATGCCGCCATCACCCAGTACTTCTACAACACCGATGCGTACTTCCGCTTTGTGGAAGACGCGCACCGGCTGGGCGCGGACGTGCCGGTGGTGCCCGGCATCATGCCGATTGCCAGCTCGACCCAGTTGATGCGCTTTTCAGACGCTTGCGGTGCCGAGATCCCGCGCTGGATCCGCCTGCGTCTGCAGGCCTTTGGCGATGACACGGCAAGCATCAAGGCCTTTGGGCTGGACGTGGTGACCGATCTGTGCGACCAGTTGCGCGTGGCGGGCGTGCCGGCCCTGCACTTCTACACCATGAACCAGAGTGCGGCGACGCTGGAGATCTGTCGCCGGTTGGGCATCTGATGTACGGGCCGGGCGGCCGTGGCGCCGCGCAGCCCGCAGCCGCGCAGCTCCCGATCGCCCGGCGCGGGCCGTGGTGGCGGGCTGCCCGTGCTGCGTTGGCGGGCGGATTGCTGTGGGCCTGCGCGCTTTCCGCCGGGGCGCAGCAGGGGCTGGTCGCCGAACCCGATGCGCTGGCGCCAAACCTGCTGAGCGTGCCCGGCGAAGCCATGCTCATCGACCCGCCCGCGGCGCAGGGGGCAGATCTTCCAGACATGCCGCTGGTGCCCGAGCCGGTGCTGCAGCCGTCCGCCGACGAGGTCGGGCTGGCCTCGTGGTACGGGCCGCGCTTTCACCGGCGGCGCACGGCCAGCGGCGAGCTGTTTGACATGAAGGCCTTGACTGCGGCGCACCCCACTCTGCCGTTTGGCTCCCACGTCTGCGTGCGCAGCCAGATCACCGGGCGATCGGTGGTGGTGCGCATCAACGACCGGGGCCCGTACACCGGCAACCGCGTGATCGACCTGAGCCGCGGCGCCGCCGAAGTGCTGGGCATGGTCGGCCTGGGTCTCAAGCCCGTGGAGCTGTTTGCGCTGCAAGAGGGCGACCGGGCCTGCCCCGCGCCCTGAGTGCGGGCCGCGCAGCGCAAACCCCCGGGTGCGTGCGGGATGCGTTCAGCCCCCCGATTCGAGCGTGTGCGTGGCGTGCTGGTCCTGCGCCAGCAGTTCGGCCATCTGCGGCAGGGCGGCCTTCAACGCGGCCTTCAGGGTGAAGGGCGGGTTGATCAGGAACATGCCACTGGCAGGCAGACCGGGGCGCTTGACGTCCCCGGCAGCGTTTTCGGTGGGCTTGCTGTTCTTGACGGTCAGCGTGGCATGCAGCCAGCCCTTGCCAGCCTTTGTGGCCAGCGTCTTCAGGCGCCGGGGCAGGTCGTGCGCCTCGGGCCGCGGAATGATGGGGTACCAGAACGCGTACGTGCCAGTGGCAAACCGTTTGAGCGAATCAGCGGCCATGCTCTGCACCTTGGCGTAGTCGCTCTTGATTTCATAGCTGGGATCGCACAGCACAAGTGCGCGGCGGGAGGGGGGAGGCAAAAATTTCCGAATACCTTCAAAGCCGTCTTCGTGCAGCACGGCCACCTGGCGGCCCGCTTCGAGCTGGGCCACATGGCCCGCCAGGGCCCGGAGATCGGTCGGATGCAGCTCAAACAGCTTGAGTTTGTCGTGACTACGCAACAGTCGCTGGCTGATGAACGGTGATCCGGGGTACACACGCAGATGATTGCCGTGGTTGAATGCACGAATCATGTCCACGTAGGCTTGCAAAGCGGGGGCGAGTGTGGGAGCCCCAGGCGCAAAAAGGCGGGCCACACCATCGGCCGCTTCGCCGCTGGTGCTGGCATAGTCGCCATCCAGGCGGTACAGGCCTGCGCCCGCGTGGGTGTCCAGCACGGTCAGCGCCGCGTCTTTCTCGGTGAGGTGTTGCAGGGCAGCGATCAGCACGGTGTGCTTGAGCACATCGGCATGGTTGCCCGCGTGGAAGGCGTGTCGGTAACTGAACATCGCCCAATGGTAACGACTGGTGCCTGCACGGGGTGTTGAGCACACGGGCGCTGTCGGTGATGCTCAGTGGCTGATCGCGTGCCGCGCCTGCCTGCAAGCGGTGCGGCGGGCAGTCGTCGAAGGGTGTTCATGCCATGATGCGAAAGTTTGCGGCGCGGCACAATCGGCAGATTTCAGTCAGTCCGCAGGTGTCAGTTTTGGGAAGGGAGTTCAGTTTCTGATGCGTAATGACAGAGCCCTTTTGGGTGGCGGTCTGGCTTCGGCACCGCAGGCCGCAGCAGCTTGCGGATACCTTGTGGTCGGCTTGGGCCCGAAGCACGGGCCCCGTGTGTCATGACCGAGTTCACCAGCCCCTCCAGTGGGGCCGAAATGAGTCACGTTGACGCCCTGCCGCCCGGCAGCCGCCTCGGAGAGTTTGAAATCCTCGCTCTGCTGGGGGTGGGCGGTTTCGGCATGGTGTACAAGGCATTCGACCATTCGCTGCACCGCGCCGTGGCGATCAAGGAGTACATGCCCTCCGCGCTGGCCGGCCGGGATCGTGGACAAACGATCAGGGTGCGCGCGCCTTCCGACCAGGCCGCGTACCAAGCGGGCCTTGCCTCCTTCGTGGGCGAGGCGCGCTTGCTGGCCCAGTTTGACCATCCCTCGCTGGTCAAGGTGTTCCGTTTTTGGCAGGTCAACAATACGGCGTACATGGTGATGCCCTTGTACGCTGGCATGACCTTGAAGCAGGCGCGCGCGTACATGCAAACGCCGCCTTCCGACGCCTGGCTGCGCAAGCTGCTGTGGTCGGTCTTGGGTGCGCTGCGGGTGCTGCACGATGGCAAGACTCTGCACCGCGACATCTCCCCGGACAACATCTTTTTGCAGTACAGCGGCCCACCTGTGCTGCTGGATCTGGGCGCTTCGCGCCATGCCATCAACGACCAGGATCGCAAGCACACGGCCGTGCTCAAGGTGAACTACGCGCCCATTGAGCAATACGCCGATGGTGACCATGATCTGAACCAAGGGCCCTGGAGCGATCTTTATTCGCTGGCGGCCGTTGTGTACGGCTGCGTTTGCAACGATACACCGCTGCCGGCAACGCTGCGGTCGATCCGGGATCGGATGGTGCGGTTCTCGCGGGTGGCTAAAACCGTCAGGCGGCAGTTCGGCGTGGAATATTCGCCGTCGTTCGTGGAAGCCATTTCCCAGTCGCTTGCCCTGCGCCCCGAGGAGCGTCCGCAGAGCATCGACGCTTTTTTGCAGGTAATGCAAATGACCACGCCCCCGGAGGGGCTGGAGTATTTTGATTTTCGGGCCGACCTCGGTGATGCTTGGGTCGAACCCGCTGAACACGCGGTGGACATTGGCGTGGCCTTGCCCGATGTGCCTGAGGCTCATGCGGAGGCAGCCGCGCCGCCGGATCAGGCAAGCGCGGGCCTGCGGACCGTGGAGATCGGCGCCACGGATCGTTCCGTAACGGGCTCAGTGGTGCCTGCGGCCACTCGGGTCGGCCATGCCGAGAGCGCAGACACTGTTTTCATCGACGCTGGCGATACGGTGGCGTTTGACGATTCACGCTATGAGGAACTACCCCTCAACCGCTTCTCGGATGTGGACGTCAAACACGATCGAAGGACACGCTCCCATCGCCGTCGCAAGCGGGGTGGGCAAGCCAGCAATGCGTGGGTGGGGCGGCGCAATGCGATGGTTTGGCTGTCGCTGGCAGCCGTGGCCGTGCTCGCATCGGCCGCGGCCCTGAGATGGAAACCGGCGCCCGCTTCACGGCATAACGACGACATCATCACAGAATTTGCAGAGCGCCCTGCACTACAGGCTTCTGCGCCCGCAAGTGTGTCTGCTGATTCGCCCGGTACGCCTGGCGGCAACCCGGCGCTGGGGGCTGAATCCATGCGCGCGGCAGAGGTGCCGCCCGCGCTGCCAGCGGCCCCGTCGGCTGCGCCGCCTTCCCCTGCACCTGCGGTCGTCAGCTCTGCTACGGCACCCCGATCCAATGCGCGTGCCACGCGCCGCCCAGCCGCCGAACCCATCGTGGAAACAGCGGTCGTGCGGGAGCCGCCGCCTGTGTCGCCATCGCCATCACCGCCGCCCGAGCCCCCTCCGCCCCGACCCGCTACCGTGTCGCGCCTGCCATCGCCGAAGGAGGTGTGTGCCGACGCAGGCTTCCTGGCGCGCCCCATGTGCGTGCACCAGGAGTGCCAAAAGCCCGCGCAGGCCAACCAGCCGATCTGTGTTGAAAATCGGCGCAAGTATGAGGCGGAAGAGGAAAGACGCCGTCAGACGCCCAACTAGCCCGCATATTTCACCAGGGACGCACCCGAGCCAAATTGGATTTGGCACTGAAAGCCAAGAAAGTGAGTATTCATGCAGTGTTGCGGCACACAGGACAGCGACTTGGTGAAATATGCGGGCCAGTCAACGCTGTTTTTGCCAGTGCAAAGGCCGCCCCGTGCCCGGCCACGCCAGGACGGCGTGCCGACACAGTGGCAGCTTGCGTACGCACCGCACAGCTTTGTATAATCGAGGGCTTCGCAGCGCTTTTGTGGTCCCGCGGCGGAGATTCATCGCCACCTAAGAGGCTTCCTCGAGAGAAGCACCGACCGTGGAAAAGGACCCGCCAAACCCTCTTTTGAAGAGAAATCTCATGACTACTACTTTCAGCGCAAAGCCCGCTGAGGTCGTGCACGAGTGGTTTGTGATTGACGCGACCAACAAGGTCCTCGGACGAGTAGCCAGCGAAGTTGCTCTCCGTTTGCGCGGCAAACACAAGGCCATTTACACGCCTCATGTCGATACCGGTGATTTCATCGTCGTGATCAACGCGGCCCAACTCAAGGTCACCGGCACCAAGTCCCTGGACAAGGTGTACTACCGTCACTCGGGTTTCCCCGGCGGTATCACGGCCACGAACTTCCGCGACATGCAAGCCAAGCACCCCGGCCGCGCGCTGGAAAAGGCGGTCAAGGGCATGTTGCCCAAAGGCCCACTCGGTTACGCCATGATCAAAAAGCTCAAGGTGTACGGCGGTGCAGAACACCCCCACACCGCACAACAGCCTAAAGTGCTTGATATTTAAGGAGCTGACATGATTGGTGAATGGAATAACGGCTCCGGCCGTCGCAAATCAAGCGTCGCACGTGTGTTTCTGAAAAAAGGCTCCGGCAAGATCACGGTCAACGGCAAGGACATCCAGTCCTACTTCGGCCGCGAAACCTCGATCATGATTGCCAAGCAACCCCTGGCGTTGACCAACCATGTCGAGACCTTCGACATCCAGATCAACGTGCACGGTGGTGGTGAATCCGGCCAAGCTGGCGCTGCCCGCCACGGCATCACCCGTGCCCTGATTGATTACGACGCATCCCTGAAGTCCGTCCTGAGCCAGGCTGGCTTCGTGACCCGCGATGCCCGTGAAGTCGAGCGCAAGAAGGTCGGTCTGCACTCCGCCCGTCGCGCCAAGCAGTTCTCCAAGCGTTAAGCCTGGTGCTGTCCGCCAAGCAGCCCGCGGGCAGCTTGGCAGTGCAAGAAACCGCCTCCGGGCGGTTTTTTCGTTTATGGTGCGGGGATTGTTGCGGCCCGAGTGGGAGTGTTCATGATGTTGCAGATGTCAATGCCATGCGATTGCGTCTATTACGCCGTCGGCTGACCATCAGCGCGCCACGGGTGGCCGTGCGCAGCGCCATGCCCTGGCCTCTGCGCTGGCTGGCCGTGGCCGTGTTGCTGGGATTTTGCGGCGCGGTGGCGCTATGGGCTTTCGAGTTTGGCAAATCCATTGCAGGACTGGACACGGTTTCGCAGGACGAGCTTTTGCAACTGCGGGCTGAGGTGGCAAGGCTGCGCGAGCAGGAGCAGCAACTGCAGACCACAGCCCACACCGCCGAGAGCACACTGGTTGCCGAGCGCGCGGTCAGGGAAGGCTTGTTGGGCCAGGTCAAGCAACTCGAAGCCGACAACCGCACGCTGCGCGAGGATCTCGGTTTTTTTGAAAAGCTCATTCCGGCCGCTGCCGCCGAAGGCCTGGCGATCCGCAGCCTCCAGGCGGAGGTACTGGCGGGTATGCAGTTGCGCTGGCAGGTGCTGGTCATTCAGTCCGCGCGCAATGCGCCCGAGTTCCGGGGGCGGCTCGAACTCGTGCTGGCTGGTACGCGCAATGATCAGCCATGGACCGAGACCATTCCGGCCCAGAGTCAACCGCTGCAGGTCAAACAGTACCGCCGCATTGAAGGGCTGGTCAGTTTGCCGCCCAATGCCGTGGTAAAAACCGTGACCGCGCGGGTGCTGGACGATGTCGGCGTGCGGGCGACCCAGTCAACGGCGCTGTAATGCCCGAAGCTTGCCAGGCGGGCGGGAATTGGCAGTAGGGGTGCTGCATCGTCTGCCAGTGCCCGGCGTGCGGGGTTTCACGCAGATCGCCTGCCCAAGCCGCGCAGGCCTTCGCACCACTGGCTCGGGTTTGGTTTTGCTATCTGCGCGCCCGCCATGGGGAGCGCGCGTTTCAGGAGTTCACATGTTTTCACGCAAGAAGCAGCCACCGATCAAAAGCCTGGTGGCCCAGGGGACCAGGATCCTGGGAGACGTGCATTTTGCAGAGGGCATGCGGATTGACGGCGAAGTGGTCGGGGATATCTGTGCAGGCGCTGACCAGCCCAGCATCCTCGTCATCTCGGAGTCTGCGCGCGTGGAAGGGGCTGTCTATGCCGATCACGTCATCATCAACGGCCAGGTGATCGGGCCAGTGCACGCACCCGAGCTGCTGGAGCTGCAGCCCAAGGCGCGCATCACCGGCAACATCCACTACAAGGCGCTGGAGATGCACCAGGGCGCGACGATTTCGGGCCAGTTGTGCCCCTCTGCCGTCTTCGTCGAAGAAAAGCCCCCACTGCAGTTAGCGTCAAACAACCCCGGCCCTGAATTCCCGAGCGCCGTGCAGTAGTATTGGGCGTCAAGCTGAACCCGGAGTACCCCATGAGCGCTGTTGCCGAAAACATCCAGACCGAAATGCCCGCCCCGATCCTGTTCACGGACAGCGCGGCAGCCAAGGTGGCAGACCTGATTGCCGAAGAAGGCAACCCCGACCTGAAGCTGCGGGTGTTCGTGCAGGGCGGAGGTTGCTCCGGTTTCCAGTACGGCTTCACGTTTGATGAAATCACGAATGAAGACGACACCACCATGACCAAGAATGGTGTGTCGTTGCTGATCGATGCCATGAGCTACCAGTACCTGGTGGGCGCTGAGATCGACTACAAGGAAGACCTGCAGGGCGCGCAGATCGTCATCAGGAACACCAACGCAACGACCACCTGCGGCTGCGGTTCCAGCTTCTCTGCATAGCAACCCGATAACTTCGCGGCCTGCAATGGGCCGCCAAGCGGGAAAACTGAGCGTAGATGTGCGCTTACGCTCTACCAGCCTGAGCTTTTCGCTATTTTATTGATAGCGTTTTAAAAACTTCGCGGGCAGCCGCCACCGTCGTGGCTATGTCAGCGGCCGTGTGCGCCGCGCTCACGAAGCCCGCCTCGTACAGCGCAGGCGCCATATAGACGCCGCGATCAAGCAGACCGTGGAACAACTGGTTGAAGCGCGCGCTGTCGGTCTTGAGCACTGCGGCGTAGTCCTGCGGCAAATCTGGCAGCAGGAAAAATCCGAACATGCCGCCTTCGCAATCGGCGCTGAAGGGCACGCCTTCAGCGCGGGCGGCATGGCACAAGCCATCGACCAGCGAACGGGTGGTGGCGGACAGCGCATCGAAGAACCCAGGTTTGCGGATTTCGCGCAGTGTGGTCAGGCCGCAGGCGGTGGCCACCGGATTGCCCGACAGGGTTCCAGCCTGGTACACCGCCCCCAGGGGCGCCAGCTGTTCCATGATGGCGCGGGGGCCGCCAAAGGCCGCCAGCGGCATGCCGCCGCCAATGACCTTGCCCAGCACGGTCATGTCTGGCTGGAAGCCCGCAATGCTTTTTGCGTACACGCTTTGCGCACCGCCCAGGGCCACGCGAAAACCGGTCATGACCTCGTCGAACACCAGGAGCGCGCCGTATTCGGTGCATAGCTCGCGGCAGCGTTTCATAAAGGGAACGCTCGCGCGCACAAAGTTCATGTTGCCTGCAATCGGCTCGATCATCACACAGGCCAGTTCCTTGCCATGCTGTGCAAAGGCTTCTTCCAACTGGGCAACGTTGTTGTACTGGAGCACCAGCGTGTGCTGCACGACTTCGGGCGGTACGCCCGCACTGGTGGCGTTGCCGAAGGTGGCCAGGCCCGAACCGGCCTTGACCAGCAG
>JBKCTS010000379.1:0-10667 GCA_046318695.1 Acidovorax sp. | reverse complement strand
CTGGCGTGCCCCGGTGCGTGTATGGCCGCGTCGCCGACGAACGGATGCGCTCGACGATCTGTTTCATGCGCGCTCGGACAGCGGCTGGAGGCCGCGCCCGTGACTTCCTGACGTCGATGGCCCAGAGGTGATCCTGGGTGTTGGGGATGTCGACCTTGACCCGCGCGAGCTTCGTCAACTCTTCCTGCGGCGCCAGCCTGAACCACGTTCCCCAGACGATGAGTCTGCGGTTGCGGTAGACATAGAAGCCTTGATTTCGGAGATAGCCCTCTGTCCCTGCTTGGCGCTGGTACTCGGTCTGGCTCACCTTGGAGTGGTGCGGCAGTACGTACGCCTGCATGCGCACGTCACCGGTTTTTGTGACCACACGCTCTTCTTGCAGCACCTGCGTCGCCGAGCTCTTTTCATTGAAGGGATCGAACGCCACGACTTCAGCCAAGTTCAAGCGCATGGCCAGTTTGGCGTATCCGCGCTCCCCCGCAATGAACCGGTGGAAGACACGGGCGATGTGCTCCATCACCACGGCCATCTGCTCGTTGAGCTGCTGATGCCCACGCTCATCACGACCGTCGAATTCGAGCCGGTCGATGTTCTCCCACATCACGAGAGTGCCTTTGGGTCCCAACTCCCCGAAGCAGGGTAGCAGCGCGAGCTCGGCAGCGACCGGGCGCTGCAAGGTCCACTTGTCGGTCTTCGCCACGTAGTCGAGGTCCCACCTCGCTGCTGATTCAATACCCTCGTGGCGGCTCATGACGGTGAGGCGGCGGCACTGGGAGAACGACGCGGTCTTCAAGCCTAGACCGAAGCGCCCCAAGTCGTCTTTGCTTCGCGAATCTAAAGGGTTTCGCGTTCCGGGCCTCATGGCCTCCCGAAGAATGGAGGCCGACATTCCTTCGCCGTCGTCGATGATGCCGATCCATGCCCCGCCGCCGTGCCAGCCGAAGCGCACATCGACGGCACTCGCGCGGGCGGTGATGCTGTTGTCGATGATGTCGGCAACGTCCGACTCAAGCGAGTAGCCTATGTCGCGCATCGCCTCGATCATGGCCGAGGCTCGAGGCGGGAGCTCCTCTACTCCTGGTATGTCAGCTGCCTCCGGCTCAGCGAGGTGGTCCCTTTCGGTATTCATTCTGTTCCCAGATATGTTGCAGGGAGCCCAATGCATGCCCCTCTTGTTCACACCATCAGAAACGTCTATCAATATTGCCTATTTGATAGCTTTCGCGTTTTATGCCGTGCCGTTTCGCGCCTTATGCGTCTCTCTACAGCGTTCAAACGTCAATATTCCCCGCCCGCAAGGCGTTGGTTTCAATGAAATCCCGCCGCGGCTCCACCTCATCGCCCATCAGCATCGTGAACACGCGGTCGGCCTCGATCGCGTCGTCGATCTGCACGCGCAGCAGGCGGCGCACGTTGGGGTCCATGGTGGTTTCCCACAGTTGTTCGGGGTTCATTTCGCCCAGGCCCTTGTAGCGCTGGCGGCTGGTGGTGCGCTCGGCTTCGGCAATCAGCCACTTCATGGCCTGGCGGAAGTCGCTCTCCTTTTCTTCCTTTTGCTTGTCGCCTTCGCCGCGCAGGGCCTTGGCGCCTTCGCCCAGCAGGCCGCGGAAGGTGTTGGCGGCTTCGGCCAGGGCGGCGTAGTCGGCGCCGTGCACGAAGTCTTGCGTGATGACGCTGCTCTTGATGTTGCCGTGGTGGCGGCGGCTGATGCGCAGCAGGGGCTTGTCGGTGTGCACGTCAAATTCGCCCGCCACTTCGGCGGGGGCGCCGGTGGTGTTGAGCTCGCGCAGCTTGGCCTGTAGCTGCACGGCGCTGGCTTCGGCTTCGGGCACGGTGTCGAGCTTGAGGCTCACGCCGTCGGCAATCGCGCGCAGGGCTTCGGCGTCCATGAAGTTGGAGAGGCGGGCAATGACGCTTTCAGCCACCTGGTGCTTGCGCGCCAGTTCGGCGAGGGTGTCGCCGGTCAGGGTTTGCGGGTTGGCGCCGCCGGTGGTCACGCTGGCGTGGTTGAGCGCAATGCGCAGCAAAAAGCCGTCGAGCGCGGGGGCGTCTTTCAGGTACAGCTCTTCCTTGCCGGCCTTGACCTTGTACAACGGCGGCTGGGCGATGTAGATGTGGCCGCGCTCGACCAGTTCGGGCATCTGGCGGTAAAAAAAGGTGAGCAGCAGGGTGCGGATGTGGGCGCCGTCCACGTCGGCGTCGGTCATGATGATGATGCGGTGGTAGCGCAGCTTGGCCACATCAAAGTCGTCGCCCCCGGTGGTGCCACCGGCCTTGCCGATACCGGTGCCCAGGGCGGTGATCAGCGTCAAAATTTCGTTGCTGGTCAGCAGCTTTTCGTAGCGGGCTTTTTCCACGTTCAGGATCTTGCCGCGCAGGGGCAGGATGGCCTGGAACTTGCGGTCGCGACCCTGCTTGGCAGAGCCTCCGGCGGAGTCGCCCTCCACGATGTAGATCTCGCACAGGGCGGGGTCTTTTTCCTGGCAGTCGGCCAGCTTGCCGGGCAGGCCCATGCCGTCGAGCACGCCCTTGCGGCGGGTCATTTCGCGGGCCTTGCGGGCGGCTTCGCGGGCGCGGGCGGCTTCCACGATCTTGCCGCAGATGATCTTGGCGTCGGCCGGGCGCTCTTGCAGGTAGTCGGTCAGCAGCTTGCCCACGATGTCTTCCACCGGGGCGCGCACTTCGCTCGATACCAGCTTGTCCTTGGTCTGGCTGCTGAACTTGGGCTCGGGCACTTTCACGCTCAGCACGCAGCACAGGCCTTCGCGCATGTCGTCGCCGGTGACTTCGACCTTGGCTTTCTTGGCCAGCTCGTTTTCTTCGATGTACTTGTTGATGACCCGGGTCATGGCGGCGCGCAGGCCGGTCAGGTGGGTGCCGCCGTCACGCTGGGGGATGTTGTTGGTAAAGCACAGGACTTGCTCGGTGTAGGCGCTGTTCCACTGCATGGCCACTTCCACGCCGATGTGCGTGCCGGGGATGCCGCCATAGCTCTCGGCCGGGCGCTCGCCTGCGGCGTAGAACGAGGTGGGGTGCAAAACGGTTTTGCCCTTGTTGATGAACTCGACAAAACCACGCACGCCACCAGCGCCCGAGAAGTCGTCTTCCTTGCCTCTGCGCTCGTCCTTCAGGCGTATGCGCACGCCGTTGTTCAAGAACGAGAGTTCGCGCAGGCGCTTGGCCAGAATCTCGTAGTGGAAGTCGTTGTTCTCTTTGAAGATGTCGGTGTCCGGCAAAAAGTGCACTTCGGTGCCGCGCTTTTCGGTGTCGCCGGTCACCCGCATGGGGCTGACCTCAAAGCCGTCCACGGTGGCCAGCAGGCGGTCTTGCACAAAGCCGCGCGCAAATTCGATCTGGTGCACCTTGCCTTCGCGGCGCACGGTCAGGCGCAGCCATTTGCTCAGCGCGTTCACGCAGCTCACGCCCACGCCGTGCAGGCCGCCGGAGACCTTGTAGCTGTTTTGGTTGAATTTGCCGCCGGCGTGCAGCTCGGTCAGCGCGATTTCGGCCGCCGAGCGCTTGGGCTCGTGCTTGTCGTCCATCTTCACGCCTGTGGGGATGCCGCGGCCGTTGTCGGTGACGCTGATGGAGTTGTCGGTGTGGATGGTCACCACGATGTCGTCGCAGTGGCCCGCCAGGGCTTCGTCGATGGAGTTGTCCACCACCTCAAACACCAGGTGGTGCAGGCCGGTGCCGTCGCTGGTGTCGCCGATGTACATGCCGGGGCGCTTGCGCACGGCCTCCAGGCCTTCCAGGATGGTGATGGCGCCTTCGCCGTAGCTTTCGCTGGCGCCCGCCTGGTTGGTGTCGATCTTGTTGACGCTGGGCTCCCCATGGCCGGAGGCGCCGGAGGATTCGGGCTCGGAAGGAATGCTGTGGTCAACGGTCATGGTGGGCCTTGGGATGCATGGAAACCGCAGTTTCCAAAATTTTCAATATCAAATCAGGCTGTTGCGCGGGTCTGTTATGCGCTTGCAGCTATCAAAAGCGTAGCATTTGGGTGCGGTCGCCGGGGTGCTGCGCGCCACGCGTGCGGTGGCAGCCTCACCCCGCGCAGCGGGCCTAGATGCGCATGGGCATCACGACATACTTGAAGCTGTCGTTGTCGGGGATGGTCATCAGCGCCGAGCTGTTGCCGTCCGAGAGCTCAACCTTCACCATGTCCTGGCCCATGTTGGCCAGGGCGTCGATGAGGTAGGTGACGTTAAAGCCGATCTCGATGGTGTCGCCGCCGTAGTCGATGTCGAGCTCGTCCACGGCCTCTTCCTGCTCGGCGTTGTTGGATGCCACGCGCAGCGAGCCGGGCTCCAGGTTCAGCCGCACGCCCTTGAACTTGTCGGTGGTCATGATGGCCGTGCGCTGCAGGCTGGCCAGCAGCGGAGCGCGGCCCAGGGTGATGCTGTTCTTGTGGTTCTTGGGGATGACCCGGTTGTAGTCGGGGAACTTGCCCTCGACCAGCTTGGTGACGAACTCCATGCCACCAAAGGTGAACTTGGCCTGGTTGTTGGCAAACTGCATCTCGATGTGGGGCTGGTTTTCGCCACCGGCATCGCTGAGCAGGCGCTGCAACTCGATCACGGTTTTGCGCGGCAGGATGACTTCCTGCTTGGGCACTTCCACATCCAGCTTGGCGCTGGCAAAGGCCAGGCGGTGGCCGTCGGTGGCGACCAGGCTGAGGGTTTTGCCTTCGGCCACAAACAGGATGCCGTTGAGGTAGTAGCGAATGTCCTGCACCGCCATCGCAAAGCTCACCTGGGCGAGCAGGTCTTTGAGCGTCTTTTGCGGCACGGCAAACACCGGGCCGAAGGCGGCAGATTCCTGCACCAGCGGGAAGTCTTCGGCCGGCAGGGTTTGCAGCGTGAATCTGCTTTTGCCGCCCTTCAAGATCAGCTTGGACTGGCTGGACTCCAGGCTCACGGTCTGGTCGCTGGGCATGGTACGCAGGATGTCGATGAGCTTGCGCGCGCCCACGGTGGTGGTGAAGTCGCCGGTGTCGCCGCCGAGCTCGGCCGTGGTGCGGATCTGGATTTCAAGGTCGCTGGTCGTCAGCTGCAAGGCATTGCCTGTCTTGCGGATCAGCACGTTGGCCAGGATGGGCAGGGTGTGCCGCCGCTCCACGATGCCCGCCACGGACTGCAGTACCGCGAGAACTCTGTCTTGTGTTGCCTTCAGGACGATCATGTCATCAACCTCTTATGGTTTTTGGTACGGTACGTGGATAGCCACCGCGCAGGTCGTGTCTCCCCCCTGCGCTGCCTAACCCGCCATTTTGCCCGCTTGCAAGGACATTGCCATTGCAGGCGCACTTTTCGATTCCAGGGTGTCCCCAACCCCGCCCGGCGTTGATCCTGGCGCGACCGGGCAGGGGACGCCGGGCAAGCGCCGCCCCGCAGCGATGGCGCCTCTGCCCAGGAGGGAGCAGGCACCGCAGGCGACTCAAGGGGTGCTTCATGGCAGTGTCAACCTTTGAGCGTCTGCTCCAGCACATGAAGCTGCTGGTTCAGCTCGGTGAGCTGCTGGCGCTCGCCGGAGATCTTGCGCACCGCATGCAGCACCGTGGTGTGGTCGCGCCCGCCAAACAGCTCGCCAATCTCGGGCAGGCTTTTTTGCGTCAGCTCCTTGGCCAGGTACATCGCAATCTGGCGCGGGCGGGCAATGCTGGCCGGGCGCTTTTTGCTGTACATGTCGGCGACCTTGATCTTGTAGTAGTCGGCCACCGTCTTTTGGATGTTCTCCACGCTGATCTGCCGGTTCTGGATCGACAGCAGGTCGCGCAGGGCCTCGCGGGCGAGCTGGATGGAGATTTCCTTTTGGTTAAAGCGCGAGTACGCCAGGATCTTGCGCAGCGCGCCTTCGAGCTCGCGCACGTTCGAGCGCACGTTCTTGGCCACGAAGAAGGCAACCTCTTCGGGCATCTCCGTGCCTTCAACGCGTGCCTTGTTGATCAAAATGGCCACGCGCATTTCCAGCTCGGGCGGCTCGATGGCGACCGTCAGGCCCGAATCAAAACGCGAGACCAGGCGCTCGTGGATGTTGGCCAGGCCCGTGGGGTAGGTGTCCGAGGTCATCACAATGTGCGACTTCTTGGCCAGCAGGGCTTCGAACGCGTTGAAAAATTCTTCCTGCGTGCGGTCCTTGTTGGCGAAAAACTGCACATCGTCGATCAGCAGCAGATCGAGCGACTGGTAGCGCTCCTTGAAGTCATCAAAGGTGCGGCGCTGGTAGGCCTTAACCACATCCGACACGAACTGCTCGGCGTGGATGTAGAGAACTTTGGCGTCGGGCCGGTCTTGCAGCAGGCGGTTGCCCACCGCGTGCACCAGGTGGGTCTTGCCCAGGCCCACGCCGCCATAGATGAACAGCGGGTTGTACAGGTGCCCCGGCATGCCGGCCACATGCATGGCGGCAGAACGGGCCATGCGGTTGGCCGTGCCCTCCACCAGCGTCTCGAACGTCAGGGCAGCATTGAGCCGGTTGCGAAAGGCGCCGTCTGAGGCATCATCACCCCCGCTGGCGGCTGCAGGGGACTGCGCGGGTGCGTTGGGCGCCTCGGCCGCAGCCGGGCGAACGTAAGTACGGGCAACGGATTCGCGCTGAGCAAGCGCTAACTCCAACGTGATCGGCTGGCCATACAGCCCCTCAAGCAAAGCGGCGATGCGGCCCGCATACTGCGCACGGATCCAGTCGAGCTTGAAGCGATTGCCCACCAGCAGCGTCACCTTGGAAAAATCCTCGGCCACCTGGGCGATCAGTGGCTTGATCCAGGTGTTGTACTGTTGCTCGGGAAGCTCTTGCGCCAGATGCTCTGCACAGGCCTGCCACAGGCCCTGACCGGCGTCGGTGTCGGTCGAAGGGGCGGGGCTGCGGGGGTGTTCCTCGGTCATTTCAGGAAAATGTGGATTGTGGATAGAGGAACCTGTCTGGGCCGTGGATTCTAGCTTGTCAAGGAGTTATCCACATGCCTGGCATACCCTGTTCAACCCTCGAAACGGGTGTAACAGCGGGTATCTGCCGCGCCTTTCTGGGAGCCCGGCAGGGTGCCCGCGCGCAGGCCATGCCGGGTGGCAAGTGCATAGCGCTGTCACCTCAAAGGTGAGGCTGCAAAAACAACCCAAGGCTCGAGTCCGTGCGGTGTGCGGCAAGATGACAAGCGCTGTCACCCCAAAGGTGAGGCTGCAAAAACAACCCAGGGCCCAAGTCCATGCGGTGCGCGCCAAGATGACAAGCGGTCAACTGCCGTTTTTAGGTTGAATGGGCTTGTTCCTCGAAAAGCATTGCCAGGATGCGCCTGGCCTGCGATAATTTTGGGTTTCCCTGAAAGTGTTCAGGGTGATTTGACCCGGCGCGGCGTGATTTTTGCCCCTTTTTGAGTCTGCGGCCAAGGCTGCCATGCAGCTTGTGTCCGGGGTTCAAGGCAAGCAGTCCGGAACGGAACCTCAAGGAATAGCATCATGAAACGTACTTACCAGCCATCCAAGACGCGCCGCGCGCGCACCCACGGTTTCCTCGTTCGCATGAAGACCCGCGGAGGCCGCGCCGTGATCAACGCACGCCGCGCCAAGGGCCGCAAGCGCCTGGCCGTGTAAGGCCCTTCGGTCTCCACAGCCTGCCCCCCGCCTGCTGCCGGTCTGTACCGACAGGTTCACACGGGGTGCTTGCATGCAACGGCTGAAAACCCGCACGCAGTTCCAGGCCACCATGGCGGGGGTCACGGTCTCCCGCACCGCGCACTTTGCGCTGCACTGCCTGGTGCTGGCCGCGGACGGTGCCCCACCCTCTTTCCCAGCCAGCCAACCTTCAGGGCCCGGTTCCTTGCCTTCAAAGCAAGGGCCGCAGGCCCTGTTTGCCGTGCCGGGGGTCTGGCTGGGCGCCATGGTCCCCAAGCGGTGGGCGCGGCGTGCGGTCACGCGCAATGCCATCAAGCGGCAGATTTACAGCGTGGGCGCCATGTTCGAGGCCAGGCTTCCGCAGGCCGCGCATGTGGTGCGCCTGCGCACCGGGTTTGACCGCAAGCAGTACCAGAGCGCCGTGTCCGATCCGCTGAAAGACGCGGTGCGCGCCGAGTTGCTGCAACTGTTCGGCCATGCCGCGCGGCCCGCTGCGGGCACCCCACTGCAGCCGTCGATTGGCACGCGGGTGTCGCAGGGGGCCGCCCCATGATGCAGCGCTTGCTCATGGGCATCGTCAAGGCCTACCGCCTGTTCCTCAGCCCGTGGCTGGGTTCGGCCTGCCGGTTCGAGCCCACCTGTTCGGTGTATTCGCTGCAGGCGCTTGAAAAACATGGCGCAGCGGCGGGCAGCTACCTGACAGTGTGCCGGCTGGTACGCTGCAATCCCTGGTGCGAGGGGGGGCATGACCCGATCCCACAGCATCTGCCGCGTGGCCTGCGCCTGTTTTCGCGGTTATCAGATTTCAACACCACCCAACCATCTTCACCAAAGAAGTCTTCATGTACGACATGCGCCGCACCATCCTGTGGGTGATTTTTGGCTTTTCCATGGTTTTGCTGTGGGACAAGTGGCAATTGCACAACGGCAACAAGGCCACGTTTTTCCCCGCCGCGCCAGCGTCAAGCGCCGCAGCGTCCGCCGCCTCGGCCCCCGCTGCGCCCGCGACCGGTTCCGCCGGGGTGGCCAGCGTGCCAGCGCCGGTCGCAGTGGCATCTGCGGGTGCTTCGGCGGTGCCCGGCCAGGCAGCGCCCGCAGCCAAGCGCGAGCGCGTGGAAGTCAAGACCGACCTGTACCGCCTCACGTTCGATAGCGAGGGCGGCTCGCTGGTGGGTGCCGAGTTACTGCAGCACATCGACATGGCCGACAAGACCCGCAACTTCCTGCTGCTCGAGGAAAGCGCGCAGCGCGTGTACGTGGCGCAGACCGGTTTGGTTGGCGGCACCTTCCCCACCCACAAGACGGTGATGACGGCAGTGCCCGGCGCCCGCGAACTCAAGGACGGCGAAGATTCCATCAGCATCCGTTTTGAGTCGCCCGAGCTGGGCGGCATCAAGCTGGCCAAGACCTGGACGATCAAGCGCGGCGCCTACGACATTGCCGTCAAGCACGAAGTCGTGAACGTCGGCAGTGGCGCTGTGTCGCCCCAGCTGTACCTGCAGCTGGTGCGTGATGGCAACAAGCCGCCAGGCGAGTCGTCGTTTTACTCGACCTTCACCGGACCGGCCGTGTACACCGACGCCAAGAAGTACCAGAAGATCGAGTTCAAGGACATTGAAAACAACAAGGTCGATATCCCCAAGGATTCGCCCAACGGCTACGTGGCCATGGTGCAGCACTACTTTGCCACCGCATGGCTGCTCGCTGATGGCACACAACGCGGGCTGTTCACCCGCAAGGTGGATACCAACCTGTACTCGGTGGGCATGCTCGCGCCGCTGGGCAGCATCGAGCCGGGTGCCAGCAAGGCCATCGACGCGCGCCTGTTTGCCGGCCCGCAGGTCGAGACCCTGATGGAAAAGCTCAGCCCGGGCCTGGAACTGGTCAAGGACTACGGCTGGCTGACCATCCTGTCCAAGCCCCTGTACTGGCTGCTCGACCAGTTGCACAAAATCTTGACCAACTGGGGCTGGGCCATCGTGGCGCTGGTGCTGCTGCTCAAAATCGCGTTCTACTGGCTCAATGCGAAGGCCTACGCCAGCATGGCCAAGATGAAAGCCATCAACCCCAAAATCATGGAGATGCGCGAGCGCCTGAAGGACAAGCCCCAGCAGATGCAGCAGGAGATGATGCGGATCTACCGCGAGGAAAAGGTCAACCCCATGGGCGGCTGCTTCCCCATCATGATCCAGATCCCGGTGTTCATTGCGTTGTACTGGGTGCTGTTGTCCAGCGTTGAGATGCGCAATGCACCCTGGATCGGCTGGATCACGGACCTGTCCACGCCTGACCCCTTGTTCATCCTGCCGCTGCTGATGACGGTCAGTTCGCTGCTGCAAACGGCCCTGAACCCCGCCCCCCCAGACCCTCTGCAGGCCAAGATGATGTGGTTCATGCCGCTGGTCTTCAGCGTGATGTTCTTCTTCTTCCCAGCGGGCCTGGTGCTGTACTGGCTCACCAACAACATCCTGTCGATTGCGCAGCAGTGGCTCATCAATACCCGCATGGGTGTGCCGCCGGAGTTCAATCTGCCGAAATTTAAGTAACCCCCTGAGCGGCTGCGCCGCTTCCCCCCTCTATCGCGCTGCGCGCGGGAAGGGGGACGACACCAGCGCACGCCAGCGAAGCGCTGCCCGCGCCGCTTGGCGGGCCTTGCGCGGCGGTTGCTGGTCTGGGCTGCGCTCGTTTTGGCGCTGTGCCACGTATCGATAGCTACCATGCTCGCCCGCCACCACGACCCCATCGTCGCCATCGCCACTGCCCCGGGGCGCGGGGCTGTGGGCATTGTGCGGGTGTCGGGCAAAGGGCTGGAGGCCCTGGTGCAGGCGCTGTGCGGCCGCGCACTGAAAGCCCGCGAGGCCAGCTACCTGCCGTTTCGTGACGCCCAGGGCCAGGCCATCGACCAGGGGCTGGCGCTGTATTTCCCAGGCCCGCACAGCTACACCGGCGAAGACGTGCTGGAGCTGCAGGCCCATGGCGGGCCCGTGGTGCTGCAGCTGCTGCTGGCGCGCTGTCTGGAGGCGGCTGCGGCCACCCACCCCGCTACCGGCCAGCCCCATC
>JBKCTS010000378.1:0-1547 GCA_046318695.1 Acidovorax sp. | reverse complement strand
ATCGTGTGATACCGGTCCAGGTGATGGCCGATGGCGTAAAGCCCAGCGCCGTGCGGCTGACCACGGCACCGGTCTGGCTGTTGATGGTAATCAACTGTTTGGCCACAGGGTCTGTCACGTAAAACTCGTCTTTCGCGCCGTGGGCGACGATGGTTGGTTGCGGTGCAGCGGTAGGCATGGAGGGCACCACGCCAGCCACCACAGGCCCAGCCACCCACGCGTTTGATTGACGCGTCACCATGCGCAATGCACCCTGGTCGTCCAGCACAGCAAAGCGGGAACCACTGCGGTCAAATGCATGGGCGCGTCGCACGCGGCCGTTGTCCCAGCCCGGCAAAGTCAGCGCGGCCGATGTGCCAGCCACTGCATCGATGGCAAAGAAGCGCGTGGTGACGGGCGGCGCGGCAGCGGTGCCTTCGGTGCCGATGCCGATGAACTGTCCTGCCAGTTTAGGATGGCCTGCGATAGTGCCCACGCGCAACGGCGTGTTAACCATTCGATCGGTGACCGCTGTGGCGCTGGTATGGGTCACCACCAGCACACCTTCATTGCAACCGACTGCGGTGTGGCTGCCACTGCTGAAGGAACCATGCATTCCTTCGCAACGGGTGGCCAACTGACGGTCATACGTGTAGCCGCTGCCATTGCGTTGGTAGAGCTCCAAATGCGTGGGCAGGGTGGTGGTGGCATCTGCGGCACGGGATACAGCCAGCAGCTTGTTGTCCACGGGCTCGCCCAAGCCGTGGATGGGGAAAGCCAGGTCCAGACTGGCGTCAATGCGCTTCGCAGCGATTGATGCGTCGGTGATCAGGCGCACACCAGCGTTTTGAACCGGGGTGGTTGCCGTGTTGCCGTCCATAAAAAATGCGGCCTGTCTGCCGGCCTGAACGTCGTAGTGCGTGGGGCGTGAGCCAGTCAGCGTCCAAGCCACGGCTGCAGGTGCCTGCCTGTAGTCATGCAGGTGGTCGCCATGGTCTTCCTGCCAGACGCCGCCATCGATGAACTGCACTTTGTCCTGCAGCCGCTGCATGGCCACCACATAACGCCCCCCCGGACTGGTGTACAGCGCAGAAGGTGCGTTATCCATGGCGTATGTTGCGACAAACGTCTTGCTGTCGAGATCGAATATCCGCACGGCCGACGCACCGTTTTCTGCCAGCGCCAATCGGCCTGCCGTGTCGATGACGGTATCACTGTGGGCGCGGTCATCGCCCCCGCCGCCGCCACAGGCGGTGACCAGGGCTGCAGCGGCCAGGGCAAGCAGGGAACGGCGAGGAAACGGAACGGATGATGAAGGTTTGGCGAACATGGTTGGTGGATGAAAGAAGCAGCGGCAAAAGCCGCGGTTTGGGAAAACGTGAAAGCCTTGGTGTTGCAGCTACGGAACGTGAGAGTTGCGCCTCGCGCCCGGCGATCGAGGCGTCGATGTTGACCTCGCTCATGTCATTGACGATGACTGCTACGCGCCGGCCCTCGCGATAGAGCAGCACGAGGTTGAGCAGAGATGTCTTGCCGGCACCCAGAAAGCCCGAGAGCACGGTGACCGG
>JBKCTS010000377.1:0-2175 GCA_046318695.1 Acidovorax sp. | reverse complement strand
CTCGGTGCGCAGGTCGGGGTGGCTGCCGTGGTCGCGGGGAAACTGCAGCGTGCGCAGGGGCAGGCCCAGTGCGCTGCGAGGCCATGGAGCAGCCAGTGCACCCGAAAGGCCCAGCGCGATCGCCTGGCGGCGCGACGGCCTGGCACCCGCTGGTGCCCGCGCGGCCGTGGCTGGCGAGGGCTGTCCTGGGCTTGTGCGCGGGGGCATGTCCATCGGTCAATCCATCGTGGGGTGGTTGCTGCGGGTCGATCGCTCAGGCGCGTACAGACCCGTCAGCCCATCAGCGCCTGCAGGCGTGTTTCGGCCGCAGTGCAGTCGCCAAAGCAGTGGGTCACCCACTCGGGGTTGAAGTATGTGGGCAGGTACCGTTCGCCCGCATCACACAGCAGCGACAGGATGGAGCCGCGCTCGCCCGTTTCGCGCATCTCGCACGCCAGCGCGAGCATGGCCACAAAATTGGTGCCGGTGGAGGGCCCCACGCGCCGCCCCAGCAACTGCGACAGCGCCCGCATGGCCGCAACCGAATCCACATCGGGCACGTCGATCATGCGGTCCACCAGCGTGCGGATAAAGCTGGGCTCCACCCGCGGCCGCCCAATGCCTTCGATGCGCGAGCCGGGGGCCGTGAGCTGCGCGTCGCCCGTGCGGTGATACGCACTGAACACCGACCCCGCCGGGTCGGCCACGCACACCTGGGTGGCATGCCGCTGGTAACGCACATAGCGCCCAATGGTGGCGCTGGTGCCGCCCGTGCCCGCGCCCACCACAATCCAGCGCGGCACTGCGTGCCGCTCGCGCGCCATTTGCGTGAACATGCTCTCGGCAATGTTGTTGTTGCCCCGCCAGTCGGTGGCGCGCTCGGCATACGTGAACTGGTCCATGTAGTGCCCGCCCGTCTCCAGCGCAATGGCGCGGGCCGCGTCGTACACATCGCCAGCGCGGTCCACAAAATGGCAGCGCCCGCCATGGAACTCGATCTGCGCCACCTTCTCGGGCGAGGTGCTGCGCGGCATCACCGCCACAAACGGCAACCCCAGCAGGCGGGCAAAGTACGCCTCGCTCACCGCTGTGGAGCCGCTGGACGATTCGACAATGGTCGAACCCGCATGCACCCAGCCATTGCACAGCGCATACAAAAACAGCGACCGCGCCAGCCGGTGCTTGAGGCTGCCCGTGGGGTGGGTGGATTCGTCCTTGAGGTACAGGTCAATGCCCTGCGCGGCAAACGCGGGCAGCCGCAGCGGGATCAGGTGCGTATCGGCGCTGCGCTGGTAGTCGGCTTCGATGCGGGCGATGGCTTCGTGGAGCCAGGGGGAAGTAGAAGACATGCGGGGATTGTCGGGGAGACGGGCTGCCTGCCCAAGCCCCGTTCGGTCATAAAGCTGGCAGCGGGGGCGCTTGAAATCGGCATGCCCAAGCTTGGCGCTGGCCAGCACGCTCGGGCGCAGCGCCGCCGTTGTTGGCATCCCGGTCTTTGGGCTCAGATACGAGTTCGTAGCGATTCATAAACCTAAAAACGGCAGTTGACCGCTTGCAATCCTGCCGCACACCGCGTGGACTCGGGCCTTGCGTTGTTTTTGCAGCCTCACCTTTGGGGTGACAGCGCTGGCAAATGCATCCAACTGCCGTTTATAGGTTCAATCGCTACGGATCAATCCTCGAACAATTCAGAGTGAGAGTGCGTGCCAGCCCGCACAAAGATGATGGCGTTGCCGTCAAAAAGGTAGATGAGCAGGAAGTCACCGCCGATGTGACATTCGCGGTGATCGGCCCAATCGCCCTTGAGGGGGTGATCCAGCCATTCGGGGGCCAGCGGCGCATCGTTGCCGATGGGCAGCAGCATCGCCCCCTTCAGGCGCTTCAGGTCGGATCGCCCAGAGCGCGAGAGGCGCTCCCAGTCTTTAACCTAAAAACGGCAGTTGACCGCTTGTCATCTTGGCGCACACCGCGTGGACTCGGTCCTTGCGTTGTTGTCGCAGCCTCTCCTTTGGGGTGACAGCGCTATGCACTTGCCAGCACTGCTTTTGGAGCGCCATGCGGTGTTGCTTGTATGGATGCCTCCCGGCGATAGGTACATACCCGCATTCGTGACAGTGAAGAAGTCGGCTGCTGCCTTGTATCCGGCCTTGTTTGTGGGCTGTCTTGGTTACCCAAGTTATGCCACTGGCCCCGATG
>JBKCTS010000376.1:0-2163 GCA_046318695.1 Acidovorax sp. | reverse complement strand
GCACAAGTACAAGATCGGCACCGTCAACTCCATCAACTGGGCGCGCCTGCTGGCGCAGGTGGTGTACTACTTTGCGGGCTACATCCAGGCCACCGAGACCAACAGCCAGAAGGTCAGCTTCACCGTGCCTTCGGGCAACTTCGGCAACGTCTGCGCGGGCCATGTGGCGCGCATGATGGGCCTGCCGATCCACAAGCTGGTGGTGGCAACCAATGAAAACGATGTGCTCGATGAGTTCTTCCGCACCGGCGTGTACCGCGTGCGCGGCAGCGCCGACACGCACGAAACCTCAAGCCCCTCGATGGACATCAGCAAGGCCAGCAACTTCGAGCGCTTTGTGTTCGACCTGTTGGGCCGCGACGGCGCGCGCGTGAAGGCATTGTTTGGCGACGCACTCGCGCGGGACGGCCGGTTCGACCTGAGCGCCGACCCACACTTTGCCGAAGCCGCAGCCCGGTACGGTTTTGAAAGCGGCAAGAGCACCCACGCCGACCGCCTGGCCACCATCAGGGACAACTACCAGCGCCACGGCGTCACCATCGACACCCACACCGCCGACGGCGTGAAAGTGGCGCGGGAGCACCACAAGGACGCGAGCGTGCCGATGATCGTGCTGGAGACCGCGCTCCCCATCAAGTTTGCAGAGACCATCGTCCTGGCGCTGGGCCACGCGCCTGAGCGCCCCGCCAAGTTTGAAGGCATCGAAGCCCTGCCCAAGCGCGTGCAGGTCATGCCTGCCGATGTGGAGCAGGTCAAGGCCTACATCGAACGCCACTGCAACCCTGTTGTGCCGCAATAGGCCCGCTCTGGGTCACCACGGCCGATCTTGAAGATAAATAATGCCCTACGCGCTTGTCTGGTAAGGGTTAAACCTAAAAACGGCAGTTGACCGCTTGTCATCTTGTCGCACACCCCGTGGCCTCGGGCCTTGGGTTGTTTTTGCAGCCTCACCTTTGGGGGGACAGCGCTACGCACTTGCCAGCACCGCTTTTGGAGCGCCATGCCGTGTTGCTCCTCCTTGCAGGCACGAGCCTGCCCCGTCGTCGCGCCTTGCCTGGCACCCCAACAGCAGCGCTGGCAAATGCATCCAACTGCCGTTTTTAGGTTAAAAGCTATAAATTGCATAGCTATACAAGGAGCGCTGGATGAAGGTTGTAGGTTTTGCCGGCTTTTCCGGCAGTGGCAAGACCACGCTGGTCGAGCAATTGATCCCTGAGCTGCGCCTGCGTGGCCTGCGCGTCTCGGTGGTCAAGCATGCCCACCACAGCTTTGACATGGACCATCCCGGCAAGGACACCTACCGCCACCGCGAAGCCGGTGCCTTTGAGGTGGTGGCCGCGTCCGACAAGCGGCTCATGCTGGTGCGCGAGTTCGAGCGCCCGGCCGCCCTCAGCGTGCACCACCTGCTTGCCGAGCTGTACCAGGGCGTGGACTGGGTGCTGGTCGAGGGCTTCAAGGAGAGCGACCTGCTCAAGATCGAGGTCTGGCGCCAGCCCAAGGCAGGCCATGCGCCACACCCCGTGCGCTACCCCGAAGACGACTTTGTGGCGGCGGTTGCCACGGATGCCCCCGCGCATCTGCCAGTGCCCACCGGGTTGCCGGTGCTGGATTTGAACTCGCCGTCCGCCGTGGCCGACTTTCTGCTCGCGCAAGCGCACCGCTTTGAATACGACTGGGCGGCGCACGGTGGCCTCTTGCCCACCGAGGCGCCCTGAAACCGCCGCGTGATCGCCCGCCATGAAACCCACACCCAAGCCCCTGAAACCGCTGGACGATGCTTTGGCCGAGCTGCTGGCCCAGGCGGTGCCGCTGCCGGGCAGCGATACCGTGACCACCTTCGATGCCGACGGCCGTGTTCTGGCGCAAGACTGCATCTCGGCGCTGCAGGTTCCGCCGCAGGACAACAGCTCGATGGACGGCTATGCCGTGCGCTGCGCCGATGTGACCGCGCCAGGCGTGGAGTTGCCCGTGTCGCAGCGCATTGCCGCAGGCAGCGCCGGCCAGCCGCTGCAGCCCGGCACGGCTGCGCGCATCTTCACCGGCGCGCCGGTGCCCGCCGGGGCCGATGCCGTGCTGATGCAGGAAGACTGCGAGGACCTCAGCCCCCCCCCTGGCGCAGAGGGTGAACCGTGGGTGCGTGTCAACGCGCTGCCACAACCGGGC
>JBKCTS010000375.1:0-5218 GCA_046318695.1 Acidovorax sp. | reverse complement strand
GAGGTCGGCGTGATTTCTTTGGGCGGCATGGTCTACAAGGGCAGTGTGCGCGTGGGCGGTGACAAGTTTGACGAAGCCATCATCAGCTACATCCGCCGCAACTACGGAATGCTGATTGGCGAGCCCACGGCCGAAGCCATCAAGAAAAACATCGGCTCGGCCTTCCCGGGCTCTGAAGTGCGCGAGATGGAAGTCAAGGGCCGCAACCTGTCTGAGGGCGTGCCGCGCAGCTTCACCATTTCGTCCAACGAAGTGCTGGAAGCCCTGACCGACCCGCTCAACCAAATTGTGAGCGCCGTCAAGAACGCGCTGGAGCAGACTCCGCCCGAGCTCGGTGCCGATATTGCCGACCGCGGCATGATGCTCACGGGCGGCGGCGCGCTGCTGCGCGACCTCGATCGCCTGCTGTCCGAGGAAACCGGCCTGCCGGTGCTGGTGGCCGAAGACCCGCTGACCTGCGTGGTGCGCGGCTGCGGCATTGCGCTGGAGCGCATGGACCGCCTGGGCAGTATTTTCACCAGCGAGTGACCTTTGGCGCCTGGTTCGCGCAGGCAAACATGGCTCTGAATGGCATGACCTCACCCGCTTTGATGCACTTTGAGCATGCGCCCGTGGAAGCTTTCCCACGCTTTCGTCCCTGACCGCCGCGTACCATGCCCCTGGGTACTCTGGAGCGCAGCGCGCCGCCCTTTTTCAAGCAAGGTCCTTCGGCGCTGTCACGCCTGGCGGTCTACAGCGCGCTGGCCTTGTTCCTCATGGTGGCAGACGCACGGTTCCAGCTCACCGGCCCGCTGCGCACGGCCGTCGCCACCGCGCTCTATCCTATCCAGTGGGCCATGCTCAAGCCGGTGGAACTGGCGGGTCGCGGATCTGGATACTTCCAGTCGCTTCAGGAGGCCCAGCAGGAGGTCGATGCCGCCCGTCGGCGCATGACGCAGATGGGCCAGCGGGCCAACCAGGCCGAGCAGCTTGCGCTGGAAAACGAAAGGCTTCGCCAGCTTCTGGAACTGCGCGACCGCCTGCAAACGCCTGCGCAGGCTGCCGAGGTCATCTACGACACGGCCGACCCGTTCACGCGGCGCGTGGTCATCGACCGGGGGCAGACGGCTGGCGTGGAGCCAGGTTCACCCGTGATGGACGAGGCCGGCGTGCTCGGCCAGGTGACCCGCGTGTTCCCCCTGGTCAGCGAGGTCACCCTGCTGATAGACCGCGACCAGGCCATCCCGGTGCTCAACATCCGCACCGGTGCCCGTGGCGTGGCCTACGGTGACCCCGTGGCGGGCAACGGCGGCGGAATGGAGCTGCGCTTCATGCCCGCCAATGCCGACGTGCGCGCAGACGACGTGCTGACCACCAGCGGGGTTGACGGCCTGTATCCGCCCGGCCTGCCAGTGGCCAAGGTGGTGCGCGTGGAGCGCCGGGCCGACTCGGCGTTTGCCCGTGTGTACTGCGCGCCGCTGGCTCAGGTGCAGGGCGCCCGCCATGTCTTGGTGCTCAAGCCGCTGCCCGAGAACGCGCTGCCGCGTCCCGAGCCCGTGCCATCTGCGTCTGCCAAGCGCGGAGGCCGTAAATGACACCCCGCTGTGCGCCTGAAGTTCGCGAAGGACCCTTGCGATGATCATGCCGCGCGGGGAACCGCTCCTGCTGCCGGTCAACCCGGTCTTCATCGTTGTGAGCCTGGTGGTGGGACTGGCGATCAACCTGCTGCCGTTGGGCCGTGTGGTTTGGACGCCCGACCTGCTCATGGTGTTGCTCGTGTTCTGGGGTGTGCACCAGCCCCTGCGCATCGGGATGGGCCAGGCATTTGTGCTGGGCCTGTGCATGGACGTGGCCCAGTCCGCGCTGCTGGGCCAGCATGCCCTGGCGTACACCGTGCTGTCGTTTGCGGCCATTGCCATCCACCGCCGGTTGCTGTGGTACAGCGTGCCCTCGCAGGCCCTGCAGGTGCTGCCACTGTTTGCGCTGGCCCATGCCATCGAGCTTTTGCTACGGCTGGTTTCGGGCGGCATTTTCCCGGGCTGGTGGAGCCTCATGGCGCCACTGCTGGAGGCGCTGCTGTGGCCTGCGGCCAGTTGGGTGCTTTTGGCCCCGCAGCGCCGCCCGCCCGATAAAGATGAAAACCGGCCCCTGTAGTGCCATGCCACGCCGCCTTTTGCCATTGCTTTGCCGCGCCGCCTGGCGTGCTGTCGTCGCATGCACAACCCCTGAGGTGGCGTCATGACTGAACTGGGTAGCAGTGAAGCCAGTGCATCGCGCTTTCGCTGGCGCATCATCGTGCTGGCAGTGGTTGTGTTGCTGGCTTTCGGGCTGGTGGCGGCGCGGCTGGTGTTCCTGCAGGTGGTGCGGCACGACGACCTGGCCGCGCAGGCCGAAAGCAACCGCACGGCCGTGGTACCCATCGTACCCAACCGCGGGCTGATCCTGGACCGCAATGGCGTGGTGCTGGCCACCAACTATTCGGCCTACACGCTGGAGATCACGCCATCGCGCGCGGGCAACCTGCATGAGACCATCGACCAGCTCTCCAAGGTGGTGGACATCCAGTCGCGCGACCGCCGCCGCTTCAAGCGGCTGATGGACGAGTCGCGCAACTTTGAGTCCCTGCCCATCCGCACGCGCCTGACCGACCAGGAGGTCGCCCGATTCACCGCGCAGCGCTACCGCTTTCCCGGTGTGGACATCAAGGCCCGGCTGTTTCGCAACTACCCCCTCGGCGATATCGGTAGCCATGCCATCGGCTACATCGGCCGCATCAACCAGGCGGAGAAGGCGCGCATCCAGGACACCGAGGACGAGGCCAACTACCGCGGCACCGAATACATCGGCAAGCTCGGCATCGAGCAGAGCTTTGAGTCTGCGCTGCACGGTCTGACGGGCGTGGAGCAGATGGAGACCTCTGCCGGCGGGCGTGCGGTGCGCAAACTCTCCAGCCATGCGGCCACGCCGGGCGACAGCGTGATGCTGTCGATCGATATCAAGCTGCAAAAGCTGATCGAGGAGATGTACGGCGAGCGCCGGGGCGCGCTGGTGGCGATCGATCCGCGCAACGGCGAGATCCTGGCGCTGGTGAGCAAGCCCACGTTCGATCCCAACCGGTTCGTTGAAGGCATTGACGTGGAGAACTGGCAGGCGCTCAACGAATCCATCGACAAGCCCTTGCTCAACCGCGCGCTGCGCGGCACCTACCCGCCAGGCTCGACCTACAAGCCGTTCATGGCGCTGGCGGCCTTGCAGCTCAACAAGCGCTCGCCCAGTCTGGTCATCAACGACCCGGGGTTTTACACGTTCGGTGGTCACACCTTCCGCAGCCACGAAGGCGGTCTGGGTGGCGTGGACATGCACCGCGCCATTCAGCAGTCGAGCAACACGTATTTTTATTCGCTGGCCGTGGAGATGGGGGTTGATGCCATTCACGACGCCATGAAGCCGCTGGGTTTTGGACAGTTGACCGGCATCGATCTCAACGGCGAACTTCGGGGCACGCTTCCCAGCACGGAGTGGAAGCGCAACGCCTACAAGCGCCCGGACATGAAGCGCTGGTACCCGGGCGAGACGGTGTCGCTGGGTATCGGGCAGGGCTACAACAACTTCACCATGCTGCAACTCGCGCTGGCACAGGCCACCATGGCCAATGGTGGCGTTCGCCACCGCCCCCATTTGGCCAAGGCCATCAAGAACGCCGTGACCGGGGTGGTGACCGAGATCGTCCAGCCGCCGGGCGAGAACCTGGGCTACGACCCGCGCAATGTCGAGATCGTGCGCAATGCCATGGTGGCCGTGAACAAGGGCGGCACCGGCACGCGGGTGTTTGCCGGCGCGCCGTACACGTCGGGCGGCAAGACGGGCACCGCGCAGGCGGTGAGCCTGGGCCAGAACGTCAAGTACAACGCCAAGGCGCTGGAGGAACACCAGCGCGACCACTCCCTGTACGCTGCCTTTGCGCCCGCCGAAAACCCTACCATTGCGCTGGCCCTCATTGTGGAAAACGCCGGTTTCGGTGCTGCCCACGCGGCACCCATTGCGCGGCGCGTGTTCGACTACTGGATTTTGGGCGACTATCCCAGCGAGGAGGACCTGGCTGCCGTGCAAAAAGGCCAGGCCTCGGCCCCGATCGGCAAGCCGCGCAGGGCCGAGGATGTGCCGCTGGTGGCACCCTGATCCCTCAGAAGGGGTTCTGAGGATGCCCCATGGGGTTCACGTTCGGATCGCACGGCTGCGGTAGTGCGCGGCGGCGCAACACGGGTGCGGCCGCGATCAGCGCTGCGCCCACCCGGCCTGCCCAGCGCAGGCGTTATCGCAGGAAGGCGTCGTACCCGGTCTTGAGGATCAAAACCCCGACGACCAGAATGAAGATGCCGCGCACAAACCCGGCACCATGCTTGAGCGCCAGGTGCGTGCCCAACAGGCTGCCCACGATGTTGGCCACCGCCAGCGTGACGGCCAAGTGCCACCATACATGGCCCTTGGCCGCAAACAGCGCAATGGCTGCGATGTTGGTGGCGCAGTTGAGCAGCTTGGCCGACGCCGAGGCGTTCAGGAAGTCGTAGCCCAGCAGGCGCACGAACAAGAACACGAAAAAGCTGCCCGTGCCCGGCCCAAAGAAGCCGTCATAAAAGCCGATGACCGCCCCAATCAGGCAGGCGGCGGCCCGTTCGGCACCGCCCGAGAATCGCGGCGCGTGGTGGCGCCCCAGCTCTTTTTTGGCCAGCGTGTAGGCCAGCACACCCAGCAGCACCACGGGCAAGAGCTTGCGTAAAAACTCCCCCGAGATGACCGTGACAGCCCAGGCCCCCGCGAAAGAGCCTGCAAACCCGGCGGTGGCGGCGGGCAGCATGGCCGCCCAGCGGATCTGCACGCGCCGGCTGTATTGCCAGGTGGACATGGCGGTACCCCACACCGAGGCCGCCTTGTTGGTGCCCAGCAGCGTGGCGGGCGGGGCGGCCGGGAAGGCGGCAAACAGCGCCGGCACCATCACCAGCCCACCACCGCCCACAATGGCATCCACAAAGCCGGCCAGCAGCGATGCCAGGGTCATAAAAATCCATTCCATCCCAGGATTTTCGCACCCTTGGTGCTATCAAATAATCCAAAAAGCGGCGCTGGCAAGTGCATAGCGCTGTCACCCCAAACGTGAGGCTGCAAAAACAACCCAAGGCCCGAGTCCGTGCGGTGCGCGGCAAGATTACAAGCGGTCAACTGCCGTTTTTAGGGTGATGCA
>JBKCTS010000374.1:0-4228 GCA_046318695.1 Acidovorax sp. | reverse complement strand
AATGCTTCTGGCCGAACAGAAGCTGTCGCGCAACGACCTGGAGCGCGCCCTGGAAGTCCAGCGCTCCATGGGTGGGCGCCTGGGTCGTTTGCTCATCAACCTCGGGGTGGTTTCGGAAATCGACGTTTACGGGGCCCTGGCGCGGCAGGCCGGCATTGCGCTCGTCCGCCAGGATGCCTTTCCCAAGGTAAAGCCGCAGACCGCCCGGCTGAACACCAGCTTCCTGCTCACCCATCATCTGCTGCCGCTGGGAGACACGGACGGCGCGCCGGGTGCGGAGCCGATCCCGGATTTCGTGTCGGCAGATCCCCTGAGCGCCCCGCTGCAGGACGCCCTGCGGCTCGTGTTTGGCCGGGCGCCGCGCTTGTGGTTCGGGCTCGAGTCGGAAATCTCAAGCCAGTTGAGCGACTGGTATCTGGAGGATGCTTCCCAGAGCGAAGAAGGCCAAGAAGGTCAGCCCGAGGCGTCGGAGTTCATCGAACACCTGCGTGACATGGCCTCCGAGGCGCCGATCATTCAGCGTGTCAGCCAGATCCTGGCGCAGGCCGTGGCGGCGCAGGCGTCCGACATCCACATTGAAACCTACGAGGAAAAGTCGGTGGTCCGCATCCGGGTCGACGGGGAGTTGTTTCCCATTGACGAGATCGACAACAAGGACGCCCCCGCCATCGTCTCGCGCATCAAGATCCTGTCGCAGCTTGACATTGCCGAGCGGCGCATGCCCCAGGACGGGCGAACGAAGCTGCGCGTGCAAGGCAAGGAGATGGACGCGCGCGTGTCGACCATTCCCACCATGTTCGGCGAGTCCGTCGTCATGCGCCTGCTGGAAAAGAATTTCGATCTGCTTTCCCTTGAAAGCCTGCATTTCACCGAGCCCACGCTCAAGGTCATGCGGCAGATGCTCAGCGTGCCGCACGGAATCTTTCTGGTGACCGGGCCCACGGGTTCCGGCAAATCCACCACGCTGTATGCGTCCATGCAGGAGCTGGAGGGGGCCAACCTCAAGATTCTTACTGTTGAGGATCCTGTCGAATACCGGCTGCAGTGGCTCAACCAGGTGCAGGTGCAGCCGCAAATCGGACTGACCTTTGCCAAGGTGCTGCGCTCATTTTTGCGGCAGGACCCGGACGTCATCATGATCGGTGAGATGCGCGACGGAGAAACCGCCGAAATCGCCGTCCAGGCCGCCCTGACCGGTCACCTGGTGCTCTCCACGCTGCATACCAACAGTGCCCTGGGCGCCATTGTTCGCCTCATCAACATGGGGGTCGAGCCCTACCTCATCACCGCGTCGGTGGTCGGGGTGCTGGCGCAGCGCTTGGTGCGAAAGCTCTGCGAAACCTGCAAAACCCCTCTGGCGCCCGATCAGGCGCAACAGGCGGCCGCGTCCCTGGGCGTTGCGCTACCTCCCGGCCAGCCGGTGTACCGCTCGCAGGGCTGTCCGGCCTGTCGAGGCACGGGGTACCGGGGGCGGGTGGCAATACACGAGCTGCTCGTGCTGACTGAAGAGGTCAAGAAGGTCGTGCTCGAAAGAGGCTCCTCGCTGAGCGGCGACGACGGTGCCTATGCCGGGGGGAACTTGTTGCAGGATGGGGCCACCAAGGTATTTAAGGGTTTGACGACCGCCGAGGAAGTACTGCGCGTTGCGCGTCAACATGATTGATTTTCAATACGAGGGGGTCGCCTCCGATGGCAAGGCTTGCCACGGGGGCATTCGCGCCCCAAGCGAGGAGGCCGCCCGGCTGCGGCTGATCGGACAAGGCATCACCCCCGTGCGCATTGCGGGCGGTGCCGGGTCGGTGGCGCAGCAGCAACCCGAAGGCCGCAGAGCCAGGCTCAAGCGGGCCGAGGTGCTGCTGTTCAGCCGTGAAATGGCGCACCTCAAGCAGGCCAACATGCCGCTGGACACGGCGTTGGCCATGCTCAAGGAGACCGCCGAGACCGAGCGGTTGAAGGCTTTCATCTCCCGGGTGGAAGAGGGCGTGCGCGGCGGCAAGTCGCTGTACCAGTCGCTGTTGCCCTTTGAGGGTGAGCTGGGGCCCCAATACCTGGTGTTGATCCGCGCCGGAGAAACCTCGGGCTCGCTCAGCGTGGTTCTCAAGGAACTGACGGCGCAGCTGGAGGCCGATGACAAGCTGCGCAACTACGTCATCTCGTCCATGATGTATCCCGTGATCCTCCTGGTGGTTGCCGTGCTCTCGGTGATTTTGCTGCTGGCGTTCGTGGTGCCGCAGTTTCGGGAAATCTTCGACTCCATGGGCGACAAGCTTCCATACTCGACGCGCCTGGTGGTGGATCTGAGCGACCTGATCCGAACGCACTGGATGGCGCTCGTTGCGGGGGCAACCGGCCTGCTTTTTGTGGCTTCCCGCTGGGCGGCCACAGACGGGGGGCGCTTGCGACTCGATAGCCTGTTGCTTGGCCTTCCGCTTTTTGGAAAGGTGTTGCGCAACCTGCAGTTTGCGGTGTATTTCAGGACATTCGGCATCCTGCTGCAGCGCGGCGTGCCCATGGTGGATGCTTTGCGCATCGCGGTGGATACGCTCACAAACGCCGCCCTGCGCAAAGACATCGAGCCCCTGGTCGGGCTGGTCAAGGCGGGCAAACGGCTGTCCAGCGGGTTTGTGTCGCCCTACCTGGGCAAGTCCAGCACGCCGCAGCTCATTCGCGTGGCCGAAGAAACCGGGCGACTGGACGCGACGCTGCTGGTTCTGGCTGACCGCTACGAGGACGAAGGCCGCCGCACGATGGGCCGCGTACTCGCCGCCATGGAACCGCTGATCATCATTGTTCTCGGAGCCCTGGTGGCCTTCATTATCATCGCCATCCTGGGTGGCGTTTTGTCGATCAACGACACGATCTAAACTCACTAAAAGCCAAACCAAATCGCCATGAATATGACCGAAACATGCCATGCCGCGCCCTATTTCCAGCGGCGTCAAAACGGCTTTACCTTGATCGAACTGCTGGTCGTGCTGGTCATCCTGACATTGCTTGCCGGGCTGGTGGGCCCCAAGGTGCTCGACCAGCTCGGCGGTGCAAAGTCCAAGACCGCGCGGGTTCAGATTTCTGAAATCGAACAAAGCCTGGATCTGTTCAAACTGGACGTTGGCCGTTACCCCAACGACGCAGAAGGCCTGCGCGGGCTGGTCGAGCGGCCAGCCACTGCCCAGGGGTGGATGGGCCCGTACCTGAAAAAAGGCTTGCCGACCGATCCGTGGGGCGCTGCCTACCTGTACAAGAGCCAGGGCCGCAACGGCGGTCCCGACGTGTTTTCACTGGGGGCCGATGGCAAGCCGGGTGGGGACGGCGAAAACGCCGATGTCTATAACTGACGCGCATCGAGCGCATCGTGCGTATCGATGTGTCCGTCGGGTGATGCCCATCGCATGATGCGGCCGTCTCGCGCCAGGTGCGTGCGCGCCCCTGAGGTTGGCTTTACTCTGCTGGAACTCCTGGTGGTGCTGGCCGTGGCTGCGGTCGCCACGGCGGTGGCGGGTCTGGGAGGCCAGTCCTACCTGGAGCGCTCGCGCTACCACCAGACCGTGCGCGATATTGCAGGCCAACTGCGACAGGCGCGCGCCCTGAGCGTCCAGGAGGGGCGGCCCGTCCCCGTGGTTTACGACCCGCAGGCGCGCCGGCTGATGGTCGGCGAGACCATGTCGCTCGACATACCCGATTCGCTCACGGTTCAATGGGACGTGGCCCAGCGCAACCTTGCAACACCGCTTTCAGCGAGCGCTCCCATCTTTGTTTTCAATGCGGACGGCGGGGCGCGAGGCGGACGGCTGGTGGTTTCGCGGGGCGCCAAGGGGGCCGAGTTCCGGGTGAACTGGCTCCTGGGAACCGTCGAGCAAATCGCCGTGGCGTCCGAGTCATGACCGCCATGCCATCCGCTGTGCGCGCCTTGGGGCGGTTTCGGGAGCGATGCAGCAAACGCAGGCCAGGGCAGAGTCAGCGGCAGTCCGGATTCAGCCTGCTGGAGGCCCTGGTGGCGATGTCCATCGCCTCCATTGCGCTGGCCAGCCTCTACCGGACCGTCGGCCAAAGCTCCAAGGTGGCGATAGACGTCGAGTCGCGCATCGAGGCGGCGCTGGTGGCCCGCTCTGTGTTGGCAGGCAGCACCTTCGCGGAAGACGCGGAGCGCCAGCCCCAGGGCGTTGCGGGCGACTGGCATTGGCGCCTTGTCTTGCAGCCCGAACAGATTGCCCTCAGTACCGGGGATGGG
>JBKCTS010000373.1:0-3433 GCA_046318695.1 Acidovorax sp. | reverse complement strand
GAAGAGCAGATCATCCAGGGCATGTACCTGTGCAAGCCCGGTCCCGATGGGGACAAGCGCGTACAGCTGCTGGGTTCGGGCACCATCCTGCGCGAGTCGCTGGAAGCCCAGACCCTGCTGGCTGCCGACTGGGGCGTGCAGGCCGACGTGTGGAGCTGCCCGAGCTTCAACGAGCTGACCCGCGAAGGCCAGGACGCTGACCGCTGGAACCTGCTGCACCCGCTGGAAAAGGCCAGGGTGCCGTTCGTCACGCAGCAGCTATCGAGCCGCAGCGGCCCCGTGGTTGCATCCACCGACTACATGAAGGCTTACGCAGAGCAGATCCGCCCCTTCATCCCCAAGGGCCGCACCTACCGCGTGCTGGGCACCGATGGCTTTGGCCGCAGCGACTTCCGCAGCAAGCTGCGCGAGCACTTTGAGGTCAACCGCCACTACATCGTGGTCGCTGCCCTCAAGTCGCTGGCCGACGACGGCGTGCTGCCCGTGGCCAAGGTGGCCGAGGCAATCGCCAAATACGGCATCAATGCCGACAAGATCAACCCGCTGTATGCATAAGCGCAACCGGAGAAAAATCTTGAACCCCCACGCTCATATTCATTCGATGCCCCCCAAGGGGGCGCATGCCACCATTAAGGCGGCTCGGCAGGAGACATAACATGGCATTGGTAGAAATTCAGGTCCCGGACATTGGTGATTTCGACGAGGTCGGCGTCATCGAGCTGCTCGTCAAGGTGGGCGACACCGTCAAGGCCGAGCAGTCGCTCATCACGGTCGAGTCGGACAAGGCGTCGATGGAGATTCCGTCCAGCCACGCAGGCGTGGTCAAGGAAATCAAGGTGGCCTTGGGTGACAAGGTCAAACAGGGCTCGGTCATCGCGGTGGTCGAATCGGCCGATGCGGCAGCCGTTGCCGCACCCGCTGCGGGTGCCGCACCTGCGGCCGTGGCGGCACCCGCACCGGCCGCAGCCGCTCCGGTCGCTGCCGCTCCAGCGCCAGCCGCTGCTGCGGGCCCGGTGGAAGTGCGCGTGCCCGACATTGGCGACTTCAAGGACGTGGCCGTGATCGAGCTGCTGGTCAAGGTCGGCGACACCATCAAGGTTGAGCAATCGCTCTTCACGGTTGAGTCCGACAAGGCATCCATGGAGATCCCTTCGCCCGCCGCAGGCGTGCTCAAGGAACTCAAGGTCAAGATTGGCGACACCGTGAACATCGGTGACCTGGTGGCCGTGCTCGAAGGCGCAGCCGCCGCGGCCTCTGCCGCGCCAGCAACTGCTGCGCCCGCTGCTGCACCTGCTGCCGCTTCGGTCGCTGCGGCACCCACGGTGGCTGTTGCCAGCGCAGCAGCACCCGCTGCGGTAGCGCCCGCAGCCCCCGCGCACCAGCCCGGCGCCCCCACGGTCGGCCTGCCCCACGCCAGCCCCTCAGTGCGCAAATTCGCGCGCGAGCTGGGCGTGCCGCTGGATGAAGTCAAGGGCACAGGCCCCAAGGGCCGCATCACGCAGGACGACATCCAGGCCTTCACCAAACAGGTGATGAGCGGTGCCACGCAAACCCGCGCCATTGCCGCCAAGGCTCCGGCCGCGACCGCTTCGGGTGGTTCCGGCATTGGCCTTGACCTGCTGCCCTGGCCCAAGGTGGACTTTGCCAAGTTTGGCCCCGTGGAGCGCAAGGACCTCGGTCGCATCAAGAAGATCAGCGGCGCCAACCTGCACCGCAACTGGGTGGTCATCCCGCACGTCACCAACCACGACGATGCGGACATCACCGACCTGGAAGCCTTCCGCGTGCAGTTCAACAAGGAAAACGAAAAGAGTGGCGTCAAGGTCACCATGCTCGCTTTCATGATCAAGGCCGCCGTGGCTGCATTGAAGAAGTTCCCCGAGTTCAACAGCTCCCTCGACGGCGACCAACTGGTGCTCAAGAACTACTTCCACATCGGCTTTGCCGCCGACACGCCCAACGGCCTCGTGGTGCCCGTCATCCGCGATGCGGACAAGAAGGGCATCGTGCAGATCAGCCAGGAAATGGGCGAGCTGGCCAAGAAGGCGCGTGACGGCAAGCTCGGCCCGGCCGACATGACCGGCGGCTGCTTCTCCATCAGTTCGCTGGGCGGCATTGGCGGGCGTTATTTCACGCCCATCATCAACGCGCCGGAAGTCGCCATCATGGGCGTGTGCAAGAGCAGCCTGGAGCCCAAGTGGGACGGCAAACAGTTTGCGCCCCGTCTGATGCTGCCCCTGAGCCTGAGCTGGGACCACCGCGTGATCGATGGCGCCGCCGCCGCACGCTTCAACGTCTACTTTGCCTCGCTGCTGGCGGACTTCCGCCGCATCGTCATGTAACGCGAGGGCAACACACATGGCAATCATCGACATCAAGGTGCCCGACATTGGCGACTTCGCCGAAGTGGCCATCATCGAAGTGCTGGTCAAACCCGGCGACACCATCAAGGCCGAGCAGAGCCTCATCACCGTGGAATCCGACAAGGCATCCATGGAGATCCCGTCCAGCCATGCTGGCGTGGTCAAGGACCTGAAAGTGAAGCTGGGCGACAAGGTCGCCGAAGGCTCGGTGGTGCTGACGCTGGACGTGCAGGGCGCGAGTGCTGCAGCCCCCGCTCCCGCGCCAGCCCCTGCAGCTTCTGTACAAAAATCGGCTCCCGCGCTTGCTGCGCAAGCTCCAGCAGCTATCAATTCAGTAGCATCGAGCTATGCTGGCTCGGCCGACCTGGACTGCGACGTGCTCGTGCTCGGTGGCGGCCCTGGTGGCTACAGCGCCGCCTTCCGCGCAGCCGATCTGGGCCTCAAGGTCGTCATCGTCGAGCGCTACGCCACCCTGGGCGGCGTGTGCCTGAACGTGGGCTGCATCCCGTCCAAGGCGCTGCTGCACGTGGCCGCTGTCATGGACGAAGTCAGCCACATGGCTGATTTGGGCGTGGACTTTGGCGCACCGGCGGTCAACATCGACAAGCTGCGCGGCCACAAAGAAAAAGTCATCGGCAAACTGACCGGCGGCCTGGCGGCCATGGCCAAAATGCGCAAGGTCACCACCGTGCGCGGCTACGGTGCGTTCGTCGGCGCCAACCACCTGGAGGTGGAAGAAACCACCGGCACCGGCCAGGCCAAGACGGGCAGCAAAAAGGTCATCGCCTTCAAGCGCGCCATCATCGCCGCCGGAAGCCAGGCCGTGCGCCTGCCCTTCATGCCCGACGACCCGCGCGTGGTCGATTCCACCGGCGCCCTGGCCCTGAAAGAAGTGCCCAAGCGCATGCTCATTCTGGGTGGCGGCATCCTCGGCCTGGAAATGGGCACCGTCTACAGCACCCTGGGCGCGCGCCTGGACGTGGTCGAGATGATGGACGGCCTGATGCAGGGCGCTGACCGCGACCTGGTCAAGATCTGGCAGAAGATGAATGCCAAGCGCTTCGACAACA
>JBKCTS010000372.1:0-1069 GCA_046318695.1 Acidovorax sp. | reverse complement strand
GGCTTCGACGGGCTCAGCCCGAACGGTGGGGGAGGGTGCTGCGGCTTCGGCGGGCTCAGCCTGAACGGTGGGGGGGTGGGCTGCGGCTTCGGCAGGCTCTGTCCGAACGGTGGGGGGGTGTGCTACGGCTTCGACGGGCTCAGCCCGAACGGTGGGGGGGTGGGCTGCGGCTTTGGCGGGCTCTGTCCCGGCGTGCGGGGGGGGCGCCAGGTGCTGCAGTGCGCCCAGCCACACCGCGTAGGTTTTGCCCGCGCCGGTGGTGGCGTGCAGTAGGCCCGATCGGCCCCCGGCCATGGCCTGCCACACCTGTTTCTGGAAGGCGAACGGCAGCCAGCCGCGGGCCGCCATCCAGCGGGCTGCGGTGCCTTCGCTCATGCGCTGCCTCCGGGCAACAGGGCCGCCAGCGTTTGCAGCGTATCGGCCTCGGCCACAGGCTTGTCTGGCCGCCAGCGCAGCATGCGCGGGAACCGCACCGCGATGCCGCTTTTGTGGCGCGGGCTCTTGGCAATGCCTTCAAAGCCCAGCTCGAACACCTGCGTGGCCTCGACGCTGCGCACGGGGCCAAAGCTCTCGCGCGTGGTCTTGCGGATGATGGCGTCCACCTGCGCGATCTCGGCATCGGTCAGGCCCGAGTACGCCTTGGCAAAGGGCACCAGTTGCCGGGCGGGGTCGTGCGGCGGGCCGCTCCACACGGCAAAGGTGTAGTCGGTGTACAGGCTGGCGCGCCGCCCGTGGCCGCGCTGGGCGTAGATGAGCACGGCGTCCACGCTCATGGGGTCGATCTTCCACTTCCACCACACCCCCACGTCCTTGGTGCGGCCCACACCGTAGTGCGCGTGGCGGTGCTTGAGCATGAACCCCTCGGTGCCCAGGCTGCGCGCGGCCTCGCGCTGGCGGGCCAGGTCCGGCCAGTCAGCCCCTTGCAGCAGGGGGCTCAGGCGCAGTGCGCCCGCAGGTGCCGCCACGATGGCTGCAGGGTTCGGCTGCAACACGGCCTCCAGCAGCGCCCGCCGTGCATGTTGCGGCTGCGTGCGCACATCCTGCCCGGCGTGTTCCAGCAGGTCATAGG
>JBKCTS010000371.1:0-5507 GCA_046318695.1 Acidovorax sp. | reverse complement strand
GGATCTGCTGGTGAGCGATGCCCAACTGGACCTGGTGCGCGAAGGCATCGACATGGCGCTGCGCTTTGGGCCTTTGTCCGATTCTGGGCACCATGCATGCCTGGTGCGCGATGCCTACCGCGTGGCTTGCGCCAGCCCGGCCTACCTGCAGGCGCACGGCGTACCCACGAACCCGCGAGAGCTGGAACACCACCGCTGCATCATCTACTACGTGCGTGGCGAACGTTATGCGCAGTGGAACTTTTCGCAAGCGCAATCGGGCGTAGAGTGGTCCATCAAAGCGCATGCCGATTTGGTTTGCAACGACGCCTCCATCGCGCAGCAGTGGGCGCTACAGGGTCGTGGCATCTTGTATGCCTCGGAGTTGGCCGTGGTACAGGCCCTGCGCAGTGGTGACCTGGTGCGCTTGTTCCCCGACTACGTGTGCGATGCGGCACCGCTGTATGCCGTGTTTCCGAACGCCCGGTTTGTCAGTGCCAAGGTTCGCAGCGCGATCGAGTTTTTGAGCACCCGTTTGGAAGCATGATGGCCAAGGGACAGTCTCTGGCCTGCTGACGCTTTTTTGCCAGTGCTGGCCACTGGTGCAAAGTAAGCACCCCGGTGGATTCATGTGCTTGGATTTGCTGGCGGTGTCCGTTGTTGCTGATCGCATCGCACCTGCTGGGCTATCACCGCGCGCGTGACGTTATCTGCCGCAAACAGATGCTCAACCCTCAGAGAAGACAGCGTGATGTCTTGCGGCGTACCGAAGGTGGAAAACATGCTGAAAAATGCCAACTCACCGTGTGCAGTGTCAAAGCGGGTTGTGAGAACCGGTGCCATTTGTCGAGGCCAGGCGACGAGCGATCTTTTGCCCATGCGCTTTTGAATCTGGGCCGCCAGCCGCTCAACACGGGGCCGTAACTCCGGTACGGTGCTCGCGTCATCGCGCAAATGCGCGAGCAAGGCGGGCGCCACCTCGTCCAGGTTGGTGATGTACCGCGTCATGCCTTCGGGGTGAAGCATGGCATCGAGCATGTTTATCGGCTGGGCGTGCGGCATGTGCGCCAGCCAGGGCATGAGCGTCAGAGCCAGCCATTGCGCACCTCTATTCAATTGCAGCACGTTCCATGCAGCATCCATGACCATTGCAGGCATCGGATCATGGGCTGCGAGCAGTCGGCCAAGCGCTTCGCTTGCCGGAGCAAGCACGGCGTCCGAGAGCTCACTTCCGCGATACACCGGCGCAAACCCCGCTTGCTGTAGCGCTGCGTTGCGCTGCGCCAGCGGAGCCTGCAACTCGTGCAGCCATGCCAGCAGCAGTTCGCGGCTGGGCCGCGCGCGCCCGCTTTCGACAAAGCTCACATGCCGCTGGGAAACGCCCAGGCGCAGAGCCAGTTCGAGCTGGCTGATGCGCTTGCTCTTGCGGGCGGTTTGCAAAGTATCTCGAAGGCTTGGACCATCAGTTTCCATGGTGCTATTCAAGCATAGCCCTCGGCCCTTGCAATTACCTAAGACGTCGTTGCGCCGATTCAATGCGCGGTCCACACTGGCGGCAGCTTGAACCTAAAAACGGCAGTTGACCGCTTGTAATCTTGACGCACACTGCATGGACTCGAGCGTTGCGTTGTTTTCGCAGCCTCACCTTTGGGGTGAAAGCGCTATGCACTTGCCAGCTCCGCTTTTGGAGCGCCATGCGGTGTTGCGCCTCCTTGCAGGCACGAGCCTGCCGCGTCGTCGCGCCTTGCCTGGCACCCCAACAGCAGCGCAGACAAATGCATCCAACTGCCGTTTTTAGGTTGAAGGGAACTCGCATGAAAAAACCACTTTTGATCGTTGCCGCAATCGTCCTCGGAACAATGACTGCTGCCGCTCTTTGGAAAGAAGGGCCCGCCGGGATTGTTGCCGCAGCAACTCACAGCTACGGGGCGGCGCAGATCTTTGTAGATCTTGTTATTGCCCTGACCTTGGTCATGGTTTGGATGTGGCGCGATGCGAATACTACCGGAAGAAACGTCTGGCCCTGGGTGGTCATTACGCTGGTTGCAGGCTCGTTTGGTCCGTTGCTTTATTTCATTACGGCGCAGGAGAAGTCATGAACCCAAACACCAATGAGTGGTTGATCCGCGTGAGCTTTGCTGTCACCGGGCTGATCCATGTTTTGCCGATGGCAGGGTTGTTGGGGCGCTCTTTGCTGGAGCGTGCATACGGCGTTACGCTGGGCGAAGGCCATGATTTGACAATCCTCCTGCAGCACCGGGCCCTTGTCTTTGGCTTGCTCGCCACAGCGTGCTTTGTAGCTGTTGCCATCCCCGGCTGGCGCTGGCCCGTAGGCATTGCTGCGCTGATCAGTATGTGGGGTTTTGTGCTGATCGCCGCGTTGCAAACACACGGCCCGCCCATCGCCAAAGTCATGTGGATCGATGTGGGTGCAGCACTTTTACTGGGCTTGGGGTTGTTGCTGCATTTCAAATCAGACCGTTCGACTTGAAAGCCTCAAAATGAAAGCCCCGAACATCGTCACGCAGCTCATGCTGGCAATGTTGTTTACCCACGAACTGGATGCCATGACACAGTCTGAGTGGCGCTTGCTTTATGGGTTGCGCAGTTTGACTGACGACCAAGGCCGCTGGTGGTTTGTTGCCATCCACACGCCGCTGTTTTGGGGGCTCGTCGCGTTCACGCACCATGCCAATGACCGCGTACAAAGAACGAGCCGAATTGGACTTGCGGCGTTCTGCATCGTTCATGCGCTGCTGCATTGGCGCTTGGCCAATGATCCAGTGTCTACGTTCAGCTCGCCGATGTCCTGGAGCTTGATTCTGGGGGCCGCAGCCCTGGGCGTCATGTTCCTAGGCATGGAAGCGTCCGCCACCAAGGCAAAAAAGCTGTGATCCACCTCACGCGGCCAAAGTCACCGTCACGGCCAGTCCCGGGTGCGCGTTTTGCACCGTGAACGCGCCGCCGTGCGCCTGCGCCATCAGGCGGCACAGGTAAAGGCCCAGGCCGACGCCGCCAGCCGAGCGGGTGCGGGCGCTGTCCGGCCTGTAGAAGGCCTGCGCCAGTTGCGACAGCTGTTCCTCTGGAACGCCGGGACCGTGGTCACGCACCTCGATGCTCAGCGCATCGGCGTTTTTCGAAATCGTCACCGAGGGTGCCACGGGTGCCTTGCCGCCATGACGCAGTGCGTTGTCGATCAGGTTACGCAACAGCAGCCTTACACGCGCCGCATCCACCGAAACCATCGGCATGCCTTCGGGTGCCGACACGGTTGCGCGTGCGGTGCCTGCATGGCTCGCCTGCAGCTCACCCGCCACCTCGCGCGCCAGCGCCGCTACGTCGGTCGGCGTGCGCTGCAGTACAACGTGGTTTCCGGACAGGCGCTCACTTTCCAGCAGGTCGCTAATCAGCGAGGCCATGCCCTGCACGTCGCGCAGAAGCGCGTCGCGCTGCGGGCGGATGGCGTCGGTTTCAGGCAGCAGCTCGGCATTCAGCCGCGCACGGGTGAGCGGACTGCGCAGCTCGTGGCTGATGGCCAGCAGCAAGGCTCGCTTGGACTCCAGCATCTGATGGATGTCCCGGCCCATGGTGTTGATGGTCTTGGCGAGCTCGCCCAGCTCGTCCGGGCGATGGCGACCACGCTCTGGAATCGGTTGGCTGAAGTCGCCCAGGCCGAAGCGTCGTGCGCCTTCGCCGATGGCGTCCAGCGGCCTTAGCAGGCGGCTCACGTAAAGCCAGGCCAGTAAGGTGAGCGCCAGCAGGGCGCCCAGCGCGTAGCCGACCAGGCGCGGCCTGCGCTCGAAGACCTCACCGTTGAGGCCAAATTCGATACGGTGTCCGTCTGCGCTCTGGCGATGCAGAAGGGCTGGCCAGTCCTTGTCGCTTCCCCACTCCTTGTTTGTGGGCCTGGCGTCGGGGTGCGAGGCCCAGCGAATGACTGGCCCATCGATCCGCACGGTCAGCGGCAGGCGCTCGGTGATCGCCTGGGCGCGTTCCACACTGGGCGTCGGCCCGCCGGCAGTCACCTGCTCAGCGAGATGGTCCACATAGTCCATGAGGATGGGCCGCGCCGCCTCGCGCCAACCCACAGTGAAAGCCTTTTGTACACCGATAACGAACACAAAGGTCATCGCCGCCGCCAGCAAAAGGAACACCATTACCATCCGCAGCTTGATCGAATGCGCCACGCGGTGCTTGGTGCGATGCCAGGCAGAGGCCTTGTGCCGTCTCATGCGCCCAGCCTCCTCAATGCCAGCGAGTAGCCAGCGTTACGCAGGGTCTTGATGCAGTCTAGCGGCTCGAGTTTCTTGCGCAGACGACTGATCACGATGTCGACCGCGCGGGTGTAGAGGTCGGCCTCGTGGCCTCGCAACTGATTGAGGATGTCGTCGCGGCTGAACACGCGGCCGGGCTCGCGCGCCAGCATCAGCAGTAGCTCGTACTCCGTACCGGTCAACTCGACCTCCTGCCCGGAGCGCCGAACGGCGCGGCGCGCGACGTCGATCTCCAGCCCATCGAACCTCAGCATGGTCGCAACATCGGCCGCGGCCGCGTGCCCGTTGCCATGGTGCCTGCTCCGGCGCAGCACGGTCTGGAGGCGGGCAACCAGCTCACGGGGCTCGAAGGGTTTGGGCAGATAGTCGTCCGCCCCCAGTTCCAGGCCCACCACGCGGTCCATCACGTCGCCGCGCGCCGTCAGCATGATGATTGGAATATCGTCGTCCCTGCGGATGATTCGGCACAGCTCGAAACCGTCCATCTCGGGCAACATAACGTCAAGAATGGCCGCATGGAAGCCTCCACCCCGCAACAGTGAAAGCCCGACACTGGGACGGGTGGCGTGGATGAGCTGTAGTTCGAAACGCTGAAAATAGGTGGCAAGTGGTGGCCCGAGGTTCTCGTCGTCGTCGATCAACAGAATGCGGCCCATCGCTTCATTTTGACAGAGCCCGATGGCGCACGATCATGCGACGCAGGCGGTCTTTTTCGACACGCGCCAAGGCATCAAAACGCTCGCCCACCGACATCAGCACCGGTAACAACCGGACCGCTTGCGCGGGCTGACGAAGGGAAAACCGCGCCCACAGGGACAGCGCTTGCTCCCGGTCAAACTTTGGCCCCCAAATCAGGGTGAGCAGCTCAGCGTGCGGATCTTTGGCTTCGGCCAGCAATGTCGCGGTATGAAGGCGTCCTTGCCGAGCGATTTCACGGGAGGCTCTAGCCACGGCTCCACCAGCCATGGCCACGACGCTCCAGCTTTTCGCGCACCTGCTTTTGCTGCGCGGGATCGAGGCTGTCGTAGAAGTCGGCGAAGGCGACCAGGACTTTCGGTCCGGATCCCTGCAGTGCTTGAGTCTTCTGATCGAGCATCTGCTGGGCCTTGCTGCGGTCGAACTTATCGGCGGCAATCAGCGCCTGTAGATCGCCGCGAAAATCACCCGACTCGCCGCGTACCGACTTTCGCGAGGCCACCAGTTCGTCAGCAAGCACATCCAGCTTGGACTTTTGCACGGCATTGAGCTCCAGCT
>JBKCTS010000370.1:0-3475 GCA_046318695.1 Acidovorax sp. | reverse complement strand
CAGCAGGACGAACAACCTTCACCGACAGGCCGAATGTAAGACTGCACACCCTTCAGACCTTCATGTCGCCGAATCTTGCTCTTCTGGAGACGTCCATGTAAGAGGTTCCCTAGGGCGGTCACCGCCTACAATCGACCGCCTATGTCAGACCATCGCATGCACCCCATCCGCCAGCTTCGCTGGCTGGCGCGCCTTGTGCTCGCCTGGTTTGTGCTGTCGATCGGCGTGGCCGTGGCATCGCCGCTGGTCCATCCGCAGGCCATGGAGCTGATTTGCTCCGGCTCTGGCGCAATCAAGGTGGTGGTCAAGACCGACGACGGCGCGCAGGAGCTTGCCGGCCACTCGCTGGACTGCCCCCTGTGCCTGCTTGTTGGCGCGCCGCCGCCTGCATCACAGGCGCGGCTGCCTGTGGCGCACCCCCTGGCGCACGCCCTGCGCCCCATTCCTGCGGCGCACATCGCTGCGCGCACCGCCGCGCCGCTGCCGCCGCGCGGGCCACCTGCATTCTCTTGAATTTGCTATCTATTTTGTAGCTTCTGGCGCTCTATGGTTGCGCGCTAGTGGCTGTTTTAGCTTGAAATTCAGGAGTTCCCATGCGCAGCCGCCGCATGGCGCTGGCCGTGGCCAGTGCCTTTCCCGTCGCCCTCACATTCACGTTCACCGGGGCTGTATCCGCCTTTGCACAAACGGCTGACAGCGCCAGCAGCAAGGCCCCCGTCAAGGAGCTGGGCATGGTCACCATCAGTGGTGGCCAGCCCACCTCGCTGCCCACGCAGATTCCCACCACCATCGAGGGTGTGACCCGCGAGCAGATCGAGCATTCGATCAACGCCACCGACAGCGAAGACGCCCTCAAGTACATGCCCAGCCTGCTGGTGCGCAAGCGCTACATCGGCGACTACAACCACGCCGTGTTGTCCACGCGTGCTTCGGGCACGGGCAATCCGGCGCGGTCCATGGTGTTTGCCGATGGCATTTTGCTGAGCAACTACCTGGGCAACGGCCCGACCAATGCGCCGCGCTGGATGCTGGTGACGCCGCAGGAGATTGAGCGTGTGGATGTGCTCTACGGCCCCTTCTCTGCCGCCTATGCGGGCAATTCGGTGGGTGCGGTGGTGGACTACGTCACGCGCATGCCCACCAAGTTCGAGGCACACGGCAAGGTCAGCGTCCAGCACCAGCCGTTTGACCTGAACAGCACCAGCAGCAGTTACGCGGGCAAACAGGTGAGCGCCTCGGTGGGCAACAAAAACGGCGACTGGTCGTGGTTCCTCAACTTCCACAAGACCGACAGCGAAGGCCAGCCGCTCGTCTTCCCCACGCGGCTTGTGTCTGCGGGCACGGTGGGCAACGCGGGTACGCCGGTCACGGGCGCGGTGCCGGGGCTCAACCGCAACAACCAGCCCTGGTACCTGCTGGGCACCGCCACGCAGTACCACACGCAGCAAGACCACATCAAGGCCAAGATCGCCTACGACTTCTCGCCCACCGTGCGCGCAGCCTACACCCTGGGCTGGTGGCGCAACGAATCCCAAGGCCGCCCCACCAGCTACCTGCGCGATGCCAATGGCAATGCGGTTTACAGCGGCACGGTCAACATCAACGGGCGCTCGTTTGCGCTCGCGCCCACCGACTTCAATGTATCGAGCGAGAACCTCACGCACGTCATGCACGGGCTCTCGGTCAAGAGCAACACCAAAAGCGCGTTCGACTGGGAGGTGGCCGCCAGCCTGTATGACTACCAGACGGACACCCTGCGTGCCGCCACCGTGGCGCTGCCCGCGGCTTTGAACGGTGGCGCAGGCCGCATCGTCAACAGCAAGGGCACGGGCTGGAACACGCTGGCGGCCAAGGGCACCTGGCGGCCCGATGGTGTGCGGGGCGCGCACATCGTGGACTTTGGCCTGCAGCGCGATAGCTACCGGCTGCGCACCATCGAGAACGCCACGACGAGCTGGATCAACGGCGCTGCGGGCGCCCGCAACCAGGCCTTCAATGGCGACACCCAGCTCATCGGCCTGTGGGCGCAAGATACCTGGAAGATCGCGCCGCGCTGGAAGGCCGTGCTGGGCGCCCGCGCCGAGCGCTGGAGCGCCAGCAACGGCCAGACGGGCAACGCCACCACCACGGTGAGCCACGCCGAGCGCAACGAGACCTATGTCTCGCCCAAGGCTGCGCTGGCCTATCAGGTCAATGACAGGTGGGTGCTCAAGGCCTCCACCGGCCGCGCGGTGCGCATGCCCACGGTGGCCGAGCTGTACCAGGGTGGCATCAGCGGCAGCGGCACGCTCATCAACAACGACCCCAACCTGAGACCCGAAAAGAGCTGGACCACCGAGCTGACTGCCGAGCGCGACATGGCTGGTTGGGGTGGTGAGGGCTTGCTGCGCCTGACGGCGTTCTTTGAGCGCACCAGGGACGCACTGTACTCACAGACCAACGTGCTTGTGAGGCCCAACGTGACCAATGTGCAGAACGTGGACGCCATCCGCACCCAGGGCATTGAGCTGTCCTACCAGGCCGCCAACGTGTTTGTGCGCGGGCTGGAGCTGGGCAGCAGCCTGACCTGGACGGACTCCAAGATCACGAAGAACGACAAGTTCCCCGCCAGCGTCGGCCAATGGCAGCCGCGCATCCCCAACTGGCGTGCCACTGCGGTGGCCACCTACCGGCCTGACGCCACGTGGTCATACACCCTGGGCGCGCGCTACAGCGGCAGGCAATACAGCACGCTCGACAACACCGACGTGAACGGCTTCGCCTACCAGGGTGCCAGCCGCTACTTCACCGCTGATGTGCGCGTGCGCTACCAGATCACCAAGCAGGTGAGTGCCGCCGTGGGCATCGACAACCTGAACAACTACCAGTTCTGGAACTTCCACCCCTACCCGCAGCGCACCTACATGGCCGAGCTGAAGGTGGATTTGTGAGTCCCCCTGAGCGGCTTCGCCGCATCCCCCCGAGGGGACGCCCCCAGCGCGGCGGGGCGGCCCTTGCGTTGTTTTTGGACCCCCACCTTTGGGGTGACAGCGCTATGCACTTGCCAGCACCGCTTTTGGAGCGCCATGCGGCGTTGCTCCTCCTTGCAGGCACGAGCCTGCCGCGTCGTCGCGCCTTGCCTGGCACCCCAACAGCAGCGCTGGCAAATGCATCCAACTGCCGTTTTTAGGTTGAAACGTAAAGGTGAAAAAATGAAATACATCGCTATTAAAAACATAGCTGCTTGCGCTTTCCTGGCAGGCGTAACAGCCTTTTTTGGTACTGCATCGGCCCATGTGGTGCTCGAATACCAGGTCGCCCCGGCAGGCGCCAGCTACAAGGCCACCTTCAAGGTCGGCCACGGATGCGGCGCATCGCCCACGCGGCAGATTGCCGTGGACATTCCGGTGGGCATGCGCGGCGCGCGCCCCATGCCCAAACCGGGCTGGGCGCTTGAGGTGCAGCGCGAAACGCTCGCCCAGCCCTACACCAGCCA
>JBKCTS010000369.1:0-3708 GCA_046318695.1 Acidovorax sp. | reverse complement strand
GCAAGGCGTCATCCGCAAAGCACTACAGGGCAGCTCGGCGACTCCGGATTCCGTGGTTCTGATCGCAGTGGGCCAAGCGCACAGCGAAGCAGTCAAGGCCATTCGCCACCATTTCGGCATTGGAATGCCGATTTATTCGCTGGGGCAGGTCGACGCGTCGGCGCTTGTCGCCGACGTTGGTCTGGAACTGGCACGGGGCGTGATGCTTTCTCAAGTCATGCCGGCACCACGAAGCATTCACCTCCAGATCGTTCGCGAGTTCAACGCAGACCGCAAACGCTTCGCACCCCAAATGGAGCCAACCTACGCGTTCATTGAAGGCTACATCTGCGGGCGCATCGCCATAGAAGTCGTTCGCAGCGCCAAGGAAATCACCAGGGAAAGCGTCTTGCTCGCAGCCGAGCAAGCCGGACAACTGGACGTAGGTGGGTACCGCGTGTACTACGGACGCGATCGCAAACGTTCCGTCAATCCGATTGAGCTGACCATTGTTTCGCGCAATGGAGACCTGGCTCGCTAACCACTTCAACTCAAGAATTGCCATGAACCTGCGAGATCCAATGCCCAGCACTTCGATGCTGTCCAAACTGGTGGGCTTTGACACCACCTCCTCTGGCTCAAATTTGCACCTTATCGAATGGGTCGCTGACTATCTGGATTCATATAAGGTCCACTCGACCCTTAGTTACAACGAAGACAGAAGCAAAGCCAACCTTTTTGCCACCCTTGGTGCGCAGGACGAGGGGGGGGTTTGCCTTCATGGGCATACCGACGTCGTGCCGGTTACGGGCCAACCGTGGGAATCGGACCCTTTTGCTTTAACAGAGCGACAGGGACTGCTGTACGGCCGCGGAACGAGCGATATGAAGGCGTGGATCGCCTGTGCCTTGACGGCAGTGCCTCAGATCCAAAACAGGCGCTTACGCACACCCATCCATTTCGCGCTCAGCTATGACGAGGAAATAGGGTGCCTTGGCGCGCCCGGCATGATCGAAACCTTCGGAAAGTCTGTGCCGAAGCCCCTGCTTGCCATTGTCGGCGAGCCCAGCATGATGGCGCCGATCACCGCGCACAAGGGTGTGATCGCCCTTGAAACCAGCATCACAGGAAAAGACGCCCATTCCAGCCTTTTGCATCTCGGGCTGAACGCAGTCAGCGCCGCAGGGGGAATGGTGTTTGAACTGCACCGCCTGGCCAGCGAATGGATGGTGCTTCCAGGCCCCACGGGGATGCGACCGTCAGGCCCCACCATCAATGTGGGGGTAGCACGTGGCGGGGTCGCCAGGAACGTGATCCCGCGGCACGCCACCCTGCAATGGGAGATACGTTTTCGCGCGGAAGACGACGTAGCCAGATTGCTACAGATCGCTACCCAACGGGTCGAGATGCGCCTGCGCGAACAATTCGGACCTCAGTACCCGGAACTCGACATAGTCACCACGGAAGTCGCCCTCATCCCCGCCTTTGACGCGAAGTCGGGTGGTTTGGCTGAAAACCTTTGTCGAAAACTAGGCGCCAAGGGCCCATCGCAGGCGGTGCCTTATGGTGCAGAGGCGGGTCAATATGCCAATGCGGGTATTCCAACGGTGATCTGCGGCCCGGGCAGTATCAACCAAGCGCATCAGCCGAACGAGTTTATTTCGCTTGTCCAAATTCAAGAATGCGATCGATTCATCTCACGTCTGTGCGACTGGGCCACCGAAGTCAAACTCGCCGAACAGCCTGACGCTCTGGCGGGAGTCTGATGCGATGCTGTCATTCATCTTTCAGCGCGTTATCCAGGCGGTCGTGGTCATGACGACCGTGAGCTTCATTGCCTTCATGCTTTTTCAGTATGTTGGAGACCCTGTTGTCTTTCTGCTCGGGCAAGACGCAACGCCCCAGCAGATTTCCGAGCTGCGTAAGCAACTTGGATTAGACCAACCTTTCGTAGTGCAGTTTATTCGCTTTATTCAAAACGCCGCGCATGGCGAATTTGGACTAAGCCTTCGCCAGGGCGCGAAGGTCTCCCGATTGATTGCCGAACGGTTCCCTGCGACCCTGGAACTGGCCTTGGTGGCAGCCTTGATATCGCTGATCGCGGGTGTCGTACTCGGCGTTATGTGCGCTCTTCGACCACGACATGTTCTCGCCAAATTCGCAATGGCAAGTTCACTGTTCGGCGTATCTCTACCGTCGTGTCTGGTCGGCATTTTACTTATCTATATTTTTGCAGTGACATTCGGATGGTTTCCCAGTTTTGGCCGAGGCGAGGTGGTCATGCTGGGCGGCTGGTCCACCGGTCTGCTTACCGCGCGCGGCTGGCATCACATCGCACTGCCTGCGTTGACGCTCGCATTGTTCCAACTGGCACTCATCATGCGCTTGGTCCGTGCGGAAATGCTCGAAGTCCTTCGCACCGACTACATCAAGTTTGCACGGGCGCGAGGGCTCAGCAATCGCTCGATCCATTTCGGGCATGCGCTTCGCAACACGCTGGTGCCTGTCATCACGGTGGCAGGTCTTCAAATCGGCTCGTTGATTGCCTTTGCGATTATTACAGAAACAGTTTTTCAATGGCCCGGAATGGGACTTCTGTTTATCGAGGCCGTCACATTCGCTGATGTGCCGATCATGGCGGCATACCTCTGCCTCATCGCTGCAATCTTTGTCACCATCAACTTTACGGTCGATCTTTTGTACTACGCAGTAGACCCACGCCTTCACCCCACTCGCTCGTCCTCGCACTAACCGTCATGCCATTCAACGCCACTTCTCCTGGAGTACATATGCCAAACAAAATGCGCCGTCTATCACGCTTCATGCTGCCTGCAATTATTTCCATTGCCTGTGCTTACGCCCAAGCACAGACAGTGCGAATCGGAAATCAGGGTGACGCCCTTTCGATGGATCCGCACTCGCTTAATGAGACCCTGCAGTTAAGCGTGACGGGTAATGTGTATGAGCCCCTGGTAGGAAGAAACAAAGACCTGAGCCTGCGCCCCCTTTTAGCCACCAGTTGGAAGCAAACTTCTCCCCTTATATGGCGCTTTGAGTTGCGCAAAGACGTTAAATTCCACGACGGTACTCCATTTACCCCAGAAGACGTCATATTCACATTTAATCGTGCTGCTGGCGATGGTTCTGACCTGAAATCGTTTGTGAGCGACGTCAAAGATGTGAGGAAAGTGGGTGAGTCCACCATAGAGATCGAAACCAAGGTACCATTTCCAATTCTTCCGGAATCGATCTCGCAGCTTTACATCATGAGCAAGAAATGGTGCGAGGAAAATAAAGCCGTTACACCCGTAGACCGACGCAAGGGCATCGAAAACACGGCGTCATTCAAGGGTAATGGTACGGGCCCATTTCGCTTGCGCGAGCGTCAGGTGAGCGTAAAAACCGTTTTTACGCGTAACCCCACATATTGGGGACAAATCGAAGGGAACGTCGCGGAGGTCGTCTACACACCGATCAGCAACGATGCAACACGCGTTGCTGCGCTTTTAAGCGGTCAGGTGGATGTGATGGAGCCGGTTCCCGTCCAAGACATTGCTCGCGTGAACAGCTCGGGCACGGCCAAGGTTCTACAAGGCCCCGAGCTGCGAACCATCTTTCTGGGCATGGATCAAAAACGTGATGAGTTGCCAAACTCAAGCGTGAAGGGTCGCAACCCTTTGAAGGACAAGCGCGTACGGCAGGCAATCTACCAAGCGATCGATATTGACG
>JBKCTS010000368.1:0-4063 GCA_046318695.1 Acidovorax sp. | reverse complement strand
GGGCAGGATTACTTCGAGGAGCGCTACCGCCAGCGGGTCCTGCACAACCTCGCGCAGAAGGCCAAAACCATGGGGATGCAGCTCGTCCCCTCTGACAACCTCGCTTGAAAACACCATAAAAATCAATCAGTTGTCTGGTGTGTCCTGAGAGCCTGCATGCCGAGCGCCCAGACGCTTTTTACGCTGACCAACTGCTACCGCAGCGAGCACGCATGCAAACAACCAACAGAATAAGGGAAGCCCCCAAACTCCAAACCAAGAGTACAAGAGCGAGCTGAGAAGCGCGCCCCTACCAGAGAAAGGCGGATGCTGAGGCTGAGCAATGAGGTGAAAGCCGAGCATCGCGATAGTGACTGCAAATATGGCGCAGACACGCTCAGCGGTTTTGGCCCCCGGAACAAACCCACCGTCCATTGATGCCCGAGAGAGCGGCTTAACTGAAGTGCGCCTATTACGAATGCCTTCCCAAATGATGAAAGCCGCAATCGGACCGAGCGTCAAAAAAAGGACAGAAGCTTCAAGCATTTGAGTAATGGCTAACGAGGCTGTGCAAAAACCCCAATTCCAGCCACTGGCTGGCGCTGGGTTGCGGTGATGGTGGTGATCATGGCTTGGCCTCTTCCTGATGTCGTCTGCGGTTGATCGGCTCGCTCAATCGGGCCTCTGATCGGGCCTGCAGCGCTCATTCTGACACCGAACAAGCCCCCCTCCTGCCCGCTATTTCCTCAGCCCGCACACCCGGCCAGTTTCTCGATGTTGTGCACCAGGCAGTACAGCCGCCACTGCGTGAGGGCGATGAACCGCACGTTGTGCAAGCGGGCCGCTTCGATGCGGCGCGAGGAGATCAGCCCCCGGCTGTAGCCCAGCAGCACGATCTTGAGCATGCCGCGCGGGTCGTAGGCGCTGGCACCAGTCTCATCGTTGCGAAAGCGCGCATCCAGCGCACTCAGGTCCAGTTCGTGGTCAACCAGGTGATCGAGCGCGAACTAGAAGGTACCCGGCTGGATCTGTTCGCTCAGCACCACCGGTAAGAGCCGGGGATTGCGATCAACGGGCTTGTATCTGGCCATGTCCTGCTCTCCTGTTTTGAGCGTTTGAACATGGATTCCACCGATGGCTATTCGTTACCGCTAGGAGGGGGTTTTTGCACAGCCTCTACGCGCCGCGCAGCCTCAGCGGGCCGCGCCCGCGCCAGTTCGCGGAATCAGCCAGTAGGCGGCCATGCCCAGCACCACACCCCAGAACGCGGCGCCCAGCCCGAACAGCGACATGCCCGATGCCGTGGCCACAAAGGTGATGACCGAAGGCTCGAGGTAGGCGCTCTCATCCGCCAGCGCGCGGATGTTGGACACCACCGCGCCGATGAGCGCCAGCCCGGCCAGCGCCGCAATCAGCGCTGCGGGGAAGGCTGCAAACACCTGAACGATGGTCCCGGCAAACGTGCCACCCACGATGTAGAACACCCCGTTGGCCATACCGGCCACGTAGCGCCGGTCGGCGTCAGGGTGGGCGTCCTTGCCCGTGCACAGCGCCGCCGTGATGGATGCCAGCACGATGGAGATACCGCCGAAGCAGGCCACGGCCAGCGATGCGATACCGGTACCCGTGACGATGGCGCACGACGGCACCGGGTACCCGGCCAGCCGCAGCACGGCCATGCCCGGCAGGTATTGCCCGGTGAGGCTCACCAGCACCAGGGGCAGCGCAAGGCTGAGCATGGCGCCCGCCTCGAAACGGGGCATGATGGCGACCGGCGTGGCCAGTGCCAGCGACAGCGATTGCAGGTGGGTGGTGCCCAGGGCCCAGGCCACGGCAAAGCCGGTGCATGCCACCCCCACCACCGCATAGCGCGGCCACAGCCGCCGCCCCAGCAGGTAGGCCGCCAGCATGGCCAGCACCACGGCAGGCGCGTCGCCGCTGACGCGAAAGGCCTGCACGCCGAACTGAAAGAGAATGCCGGCCATCATGCCGGCGGCAATGCCCTTGGGGATGCGATTGACCACCTTCTCGAAATAGCCGGTGATACCCAACAGCACCACAACGGCTGCCGCCACCAGGTAGGCGCCCACCACCTCAGGCATGCTGATGCGGGGAAACAAGGTCAGCAGCAAGGCCGTGCCCGGCGCGGACCACGCCGTGACAATGGGCAGCCGCAGCCACCAGCTCAGCACCAGCCCGCTGACGCCCGCGCCCAACGAGATAGCCCAGATCCACGACGAAACCTGCTGCGGCGGGATGTGGCCCGCCTGCGAAGCCTGGATAAAAATGACCAACGGCCCGGCGTAGGAGATGAGCACCGCCAGGAAACCCGCCACCCAGGCCGTCAGGGACCAGTCCTTGAATCGCATCATGTTGTTGCTCCGCCTTCGGGGTGGTCCGCGCAGGGCCGGTACGGCCAGGCACGCGGCGCGCGCGACCACGAAAGCACTCAGGCAATTGCCGAGGGGTGCTTTGCGAGCGGCGTCACGCTGATTTTCATGTATGGGAAGAGCGGCAGCTTGCTCAGGATGTCGTGCAGTGCGTCGTTGCCCGGCACATCGAACACGCTGTAATTGGCATATTCGCCCACCACGCGCCACAGATGGGCCCACTGGCCGCTGCGCTGCAGTTCCTGGGCATAGGCCTTTTCCTCGGCCTTGATCCGCGCAGCCTCTTCAGGGGCCAGGGTTGCAGGGATGTTGACAATCATGTGGACGAGATACAGCATGGTTCTTCCTTGGGGTGGTGTGCGGATTGCAGTGAATGAGGGGCAGTCAGGCCGCCTGTACGCCGGTGAGAAAACCCAGCACGGCATCCGAGAACGCCTGGGGCACCTCCAGATTGGACAGATGCGACGCGGGCAGCACGACCAGCCGCGATCTGCGGATGGCGGCCTGCATGGTCTGCGCATCGGCCACGGTGGTCACGGGATCTTGATCGCCAGCCACCAGCAGCGTGGGTGTGTCAATGCGGCCCAGCGCATCGCGCAGGTCCGACGCACCCAGCGCTTCGCAGCAGGCCGCATAGCCTACGGGCTCGATGCTGGCAATCCAGGCCTGGGCGCGCTGCACCACGCCAGGGTGGGCCTGTGCAAACTCGGCGCTGAACCAGCGGCCCGGGGCAGAGTCGGCGAGCGTTCGCATGCTGGCAGCACCCGCTCTGCGCACCATGGCTGCTCGCTCCATCCATGGGCCCAGCGCTCCAATGCGGGCAGCACTGTTGCACACCGCCAGTGCCTGCAAACGGTGGCCAGCATGCACGCCCATCCACAGGCCGGTGTGCCCGCCCATCGAGATGCCGCAAAACGATGCCTTGTCCACACCCAGCGCATCCAGTATGGCCAGCACATCCAGGCCCAGCTCTTCGAAGCTGTAGGGACCAGGCGTGACCGGGCTGCCGCCGTGGCCGCGCGTGTCGTAGCGAATCAGGCGGAATGCCTGGGACAGCGCGGGCACCTGGGGTTCCCACATTTCGAGGGTGGTACCCAGCGAGTTGCTCAGCACCAGCGCGGGGGCTTGTGCATCGCCATCGACGGCGACTCGGAAGGCGCCCCGCCCGGTAGCGAGGGCAAAGGATGGGTTGCTCATGGCTTTCCTTGAAGACTTGAAGCCGCCGACGCACGGGGGCGCTGGCGGCTGTTCGGATGCAGGGCAGCGCCCTTCAGCGCGTTGCGCCGGCCCCTGCGGTTCGCAGGTTCAGCGCCGCTGCGCGAGACTGACCCTGACCGGCATCACGCCGGTACAGGCACAGGTTGCGCGTCTGCTTGACGATGAACTCGGCCTTGTCCTCGCCCAGGCGCTCCTTGAGTTCGTCGCGGCGGTTGTAGACCGGGCGCACCTCGGGGTTCATGGTGTTGGTCCACAGCAGAATGTGGCCGTTTTCAAAGCCGTACACACCGCCCACGCTCTTGCTCCAGCCGTTAGCGTCCACGGCCTTGGTGCCGCCTTCCTTGCGGCGGCCCATGGTGGCGGCGTAGTTCCAGTGCACCGAGCTCACGTGGTAGCCGTCGCAGCCGTTTTCCATCTGCAGCTTCCAGTTGCCGTCGTAGATGTAGGACGAGTTGCCGCGCAGCACTTCCAGGCCT
>JBKCTS010000367.1:0-3890 GCA_046318695.1 Acidovorax sp. | reverse complement strand
GTTGCGCATGAGCATGGCCGCGTGCTGGCCGTCGGCCCAGCGGCAAGCGTGCGGGCGAAATACCCTGGCGCGCCTGAAGTTCGCTACCCGCAACACATGATGCTGCCGGGGTTTGTCAACAGCCATCACCACGTTGGACTGACTCCTTTGCAGCTGGGATCGCCGGATTACGCCCTTGAGCTGTGGTTCGGCAGCCGACTGTCCGCACGCGATGTCGACCCTTACCTGGACACACTGTATTCGGCGTTCGAGATGATCGCCTCCGGCGTGACCTGTGTGCAGCACATCCACGGGTGGATTCCGGGCACTTACGAGAAGGTACACGCGGCATCCACCGCTGTTCTTCAGGCGTACCGTGCAATTGGCATGCGCGCCTCGTACTGCTTTGCGGTTCGAGAGCAAAACCGCTTCGTGTACGAGGCGGACGAAGAATTTTGCGCACGGCTGCCTGGCGAAGTCGGTGCAGCCATGGCTGCGCACTTGAAGGAACAAGCGCTGCCCTTTCAGGACTTCATCACGCTGTTTGATCAGTTGACCGCTGAAAACAACAGTGCGCTCACCCGCATTCAGCTCGCACCGGGCAACCTGCACTGGGTAAGTGATGAAGGACTCGTGGCACTGAAAGCCAAGGCAGACGCAGCGGGTGTTCCGATGCACATGCATCTGCTCGAGACGGCCTACCAAAAGGAATACGCTCGCCGCCGCACTGGAACCACGGCTGTCAAGCACCTGCACCGACTTGGCGTGCTGGGCGAAGGACTGACGCTGGGGCACGGCGTCTGGCTGACCGAAGAGGATATTGAGCTCGCGGCCGAAACCGGTACCTGCATCTGCCACAACTGCAGCAGCAACTTCCGTCTTCGTAGCGGACTGCTACCGCTGATGGAGTACGAAAAGCGCAACATGACCGTCGGCATGGGGCTTGACGAGGCAGGCATCAACGAGGACCGCGACATGCTGCAGGAGTTGCGGCTTGCTCTGAATGTGCATCGCGTGCCCGGGATGAATGACGAAGATGTGCCAAGCTGCCCGCAAGTGTTGCGCATGGCGACCGAGCATGGAGCCCGCACCACGGCGTTTGGTGCAGAGATTGGCCGCCTCGATCCCGGGCGCTTCTTCGATGCCGTGCTGATCGATGTCGACCGCGCGATGCACCCCTACCAGGACGAGGACATTGCGCCTCTTGATGCGGTGGTGCAGCGGGCCAAAACCGCACATGTCAGCGCGGTATGGATTGGCGGCGAGGTGGTTTGCGAGAACGGGCGTTTCACGCGCATGGATCGTGATGAGATTCTGGAGCAGATCGCTCGCGATTTGGCCAAACCACGCACCCCGCAAGAGAGTCATCGCCGGTGGTTGCGGTCCCAGGTGTTTCCAGCGGTCAAAGACTTCTATCGTCACTACCTCGATGAAGAGCCGCCACGCCGGCCGTTCTACGGGAATTCGTCGCGTGTCTGACGCCTCGCAACACAGCCAGACGCGAGCACTGATCATTCGCCACGCGCGGGTGCTCACCCTCGACGATAACGATCGCGAATGGGCCGATGCAGACATTGTCGTGCGTGACGGGCGCATCGTAGCTATCGGTCCGGGCGCCGCAGATTCGCCTGAAGGCCTGGCGGTTGCACGATTGGCCGGCAGCGCAGCGGGTGTGCCTGTGAGGCTAGTGGACGCCCGCGGCTTGCTTGCCATGCCGGGGTTGGTGAACGGACATTTCCATTCACCGGGTAACCTGATGAAGGGGCTGCTACCGGGACTTCCGCTGGAGCTATTTATGCTCCACGAGGTGCCGCCGCTTGCAGATTCGGGCAATGCAGGGCGGTTGTCCTACTTGCGTACGATGGCTGGGGCGCTGGAGATGATTCGCCGCGGCGTCACTGCAGTCCATGACGACGCCTACCATGTGCCGCTCGTCACTCCTGAAGGCATTGACGCCATCATGATGGCCTACCGCGATGCGGGACTTCGGGCCACGGTCACCATCGATCAACCCAATATTGTTGAGTACGAAAAGTACCCGTTTCTTGGCGATTTGCTGCCCCCGCACGAGCGACGTGCGATGGAACTTGCTCCGCGACAGGGGGCCGACGAACTTCTTGAGCTTTACCGATACCTGATCGATCGCTGGCACGGTGCCGCGCAAGGTCGACTTCGCGCAGCGGTTTCATGCTCGGCGCCTCAGCGTGTCACGCTGCCTTACTTTGAAGGCTTGTCCGACTTGTCGCGCACATACGATCTGCCTTTTGATATCCATATCCTGGAGACGCGGCTGCAGCGGGTCCTGGGCCAGGAAAAATTTGGCAAGTCGCTTGTTCGTTACGTCCACGACATCGGCTTGCTCGACCAACGCATGCTCGTCATGCACGCAATCTGGATCGATGAGCACGACATCGCTTTGCTCGCCGATTCGGGATGCACGGTTGCCCACAATCCCGTGTGCAATCTTCGGCTGGGCAGTGGTTTGATGCCCTGGCGAGCCCTTCGCGACGCAGGAATCCCCATATGCCTCGGAAGCGATGAGATGAACACCGACGACAGCGTCAACCTGTGGTTCGTGGCAAAGACGGCTGCACTGATCCACACGCTGTCTTCGCCTGATTTCGACCAGTGGCCGCAACCCATGGAAATCCTGCATGCACTGACGAGCGGCGGTGCGCGGGGGATGAGGCAGGCGGGCGAGTTCGGTACATTGGTCCCGGGTGCGTGCGCGGACATGATCTTGCTTGATCTGGACACGGTCGCGTACACACCTCTGAACGACTTGCGTCGCCAACTTGTGCATTGCGAGGATGGACAATCCTTGCGAATGACCATAGTGGGGGGGCAGGTGTTGTTCGAGGATGGAAAGATTACGACCGTGGACGAAGCGGCTGTACGCAGGGAATTGCGTGAGCTGATGGACGGCTATCGCGCGCAACTTGAGCGGTGTGCTGCCGACGCAGATCGGCTGGAGCCCTACTATCGCGCCATGGTAGATCGCTGCGCGAGGATCGATGTGGGTATGCGACGAACGCTCTATTGAAGGCCGACCTGTGACGGGCGCGAGATACCAGGTCCAGCAGCAGTGAGGCACCCCGAATGACCGCCGGGCACATTGCCCGAATCGAAGATGTCATCATCGGGGTCGCCGGGGGAATACCTAATTGATCCCCCCAACCACATTTCAAAAAATTACCCACCGTTTGCAGAGTCTCTCCTGACGTTTGGATGGCTCAACACAGTTGCTAACACATAGGGTGGTCAGTGCCGCAGGGCTGCACGCGGCAGCGGTGGCATCCCGGTCTCTTCTGACTGGTTTTTCGACGCATGATGTTGCGCTAGATTAAGCCGCAGGCATTTGGCAACCTGTCGAGTCCCCGTTGGGAGAAAAGGATATGGGCGGCACCGTTAAGATGTTTCAAAGTCCATTCCACGGCGCTTCAACGCGATACGTGGCTTGGGCTTGCTGGTCGCATTTCGGCCGTTTTTTTTAACTCACTGAAAGGTTTGTATGAATGGCTCCGACACTTCCACCACGTCGCAAGGCGAACTCGAAAAGCTGGTGACCGATCTCAAAGCGCTGCTGGCCAATAAAAACCTGGATGCCGTGCCCGACATCAAGCTTTTGCGCCAACGTCTGGACGACGGCATGCAGACCGCCCGTGACGCTGCTGTGCGTGCCGCGCAGGACGCCGCGCGCCAGGCCAGGGAGGCCGCGTTGGCTGCCGACCGCTATGCCCATGATGAGCCCTGGCGCGTTGCCGGGGCGGCTCTGGCGGTTGGCGCCCTGGTGGGGTTTCTTCTGGCGCGCCGCTGAGTTGCGGTGCGATCCGGGCACAGCGGGGACGGTGAATGAACTGGCTTTCCATACTCGGGCTTGAAGCGTTTGTCGCGCGCTGGCGCGTCAACCT
>JBKCTS010000366.1:0-20764 GCA_046318695.1 Acidovorax sp. | reverse complement strand
GCGGCGCCCTTAGGCAGACGGTCAGTCGGCCGTGCTGCGGTGTGAGCAGGCGCCGGTGCGGCAGCACCGGCTGGAACAGCTGCAGCCACAGGGGCGGCCCCTGGAGCCGCCACACGCTCGGCCGCAGGCCGCGTGCTGCCTAGGTGCGAAGGCGCAGCCCCGGCATGGAACTCGAAGTCTTCGCGGAACATGCCGATCAGGTGTTCTTCGAGACCCATCATCAGCGGGTGGACCCAGGTGTCGAACAACACGTTGGCCCCTTCAAAACCCATTTGCGGGGCATAGCGGGCGGGGAAGTCCTGCACATGCACCGGGGCCGAAATCACCGCGCACGGGATGCCGTGGCGCTTGGCAATATGGCGCTCCATTTGCGTGCCCAAAATCAGCTCGGGCTGCAGCGCGTCGATCTGGGTTTCGACTTCCAGGTAGTCGTCAGTGATCAGGGCTTCGACGCCGTACAGCTTGGCGCAATCGCGCACTTCGCGGGAAAACTCGCGGCTGTAGGTGCCCAGGCCCACCACATCAAAACCCATCTCTTGGCTTGCGATGCGGTCGGCGGCCACCACGTGCGTGGCGTCGCCAAAAATATAGACGCGCTTGCCGGTCAGATAGGTCGAGTCAACCGATTTCGCGTACCAGTGGGCGTGGGCGTTGACCGGGTCTTGCGCGGGCTGGGGCAGGCCGGTCAGGGCGCAGACTTCGGCGATGAAGTCGCGTGTAGCGTTGCTACCCAGAGGGACGGTTTTGGTGTAAGGCTGGTCAAACTGACGCTGCAACCAATACGCAGCGGTCAGGCCAATCTCGGGGTAGAGCACCACGTTGAAGTCGGCCTCGGCCAGTTTGTTCATGTCGGCCACGCTGGCGCTGAGTGGCGCGACCACGGCGACATCCACACCAAGCTGGTTCAGCAGTTGGGTGATTTCTTTCACGTCATCGCGGTGGCGAAAACCCAGGGCGCTGGGGCCGAGGATGTTGCAAGTGGGCCTGGCCGTGGCAGGTTTTTCAATAGCAGGCTTGTGCACCAGGTGGCGGCACAGTTGGTAAAAGGTTTCGCTCGCGCCCCAGTTTTCTTTTCGCTGGTACGAAGGCAGCTCCAAAGCCACCACAGGAATCGGCAGCTGCAAGGCCTGGGCCAAGCCGCCCGGGTCGTCCTGGATCAGCTCGGCCGTACACGACGAGCCCACCAACATGGCTGCAGGGTTGAAGCGCGCCATGGCCTGACGGGCGGCGTCCTTGAACAGCTCGGCCGTGTCGCCACCCAAATCACGCGCCTGGAAGGTGGTGTAGGTGACGGGAGGTCGGCGCGGCATGCGCTCGATCATGGTAAACAGCAGGTCGGCATAGGTGTCGCCTTGCGGGGCATGCAACACGTAGTGCACATCCGTCATGGCGGTGGCCACCCGCATCGCGCCCACATGGGGCGGTCCTTCGTAAGTCCAGAGCGTCAGTTGCATGGTGTGTTCCTGCGCGGATCAGGCCGCAAGCTTCAGGCGGCGCTTGAGCGGGCGGCTGAACAGGCCAGCGAGGTCCGCCGCCTGTTCGTAGCCCTGGATGGGGGTGAAGACCAATTCGATGGCCCACTTGGTGGTGAGACCTTGGGCCTCCAAGGGGTTGGCCAAACCAAGGCCGCAGACCACGAGGTCGGGTGCGTCGGCGCTGCAGCGGTCGAGCTGCAGGTCCACGTCTTGACCTTCGCTGATGCGGGTGCCTGCGGGCAAGAGCGCGAGTTCTGCAGCCATGTGCTGGCGGTGCAAATAGGGCGTCCCCACTTCCACCAAGTCCATGCCCAGTTCGCGGTGCACAAAGCGCGCCAGCGGGATTTCGAGCTGCGAGTCGGGGAAGAAGAAGATGCGCTTGTTTTGCAACATTTGGCGCTGCACCGCCAGGGCTTTCTCAGCGCGCTGGCGTGGTGCGGCAGTGGCTTGTTCAAACACTTCAGGGGCCACGCCAAAGGCCGTAGCGGCCTCTTGCAACCAGGCGGTCGTGCCGTCCACACCCAGCGGAAAGGGTGCAGGCAAATGTTGTGCGCCGCGCGATTGCAAGGCGCGGGCGGTGTCGGCCAAGAAAGGTTGGGCCAACAAAAAGCGGGTGTTCGGTCCGACCACCGGCATGGCCTGGCTGTTGCGCGGCGGGAAGAAGCTGACCTGCAAACCCATGCGCTCAAAGAGGCCTCGCATCTGGTCTTCAACCACATCGGCCAGGGTGCCGACGACCATCAACGCGGGAGCGGCTTTGGGTGCGCTGGCGGCGAGCGTGGGGACCAGTGCTGCCAGGCAAGCGTCTTCGCCTTGCGTGAAGGTAGTTTCGATTCCACTGCCCGAGTAGTTGAGCACGCGCACGGCGGGGTGGTGAATCTTGTTTTGGCGCTCGGCGGCACGCGATAAATCGAGCTTGATGACCTCGGACGGGCAAGAGCCAACCAAAAATAGCAAGCGGATATCGGGGCGGCGCGCCAGCAACTGGCCGACCACGCGGTCGAGTTCTTCGTGCACATCGGCCAAGCCTGCCAGGTCGCGCTCGTCGATAATGGCGGTGCCAAAACGAGGCTCGGCAAAGATCATCACGCCCGCGGCCGACTGGATCAGGTGGGCGCAGGTGCGTGAGCCCACCACCAGAAAGAAGGCGTCCTGAATCTTGCGGTGCAACCAGATGATGCCGGTGAGGCCGCAAAACACCTCGCGTTGTCCGCGCTCGATCAAGGGCACAACATCGGTACAACCGGAGGTTTCTGTGCGAATCGGGATGAAGGTGCTCATGTGCTGGCTTGTGCACCCGTGTCGGGCAAAGATGTGGTGGAGGGTTGTTTTTGCAGCCGCGCCATGCGCAGTTTGCGGATGTATTGCGCCGCGTTGATGGCGTAGGTGCCATACGCGGCCAGGGCCAGCAGGAGCAAGTCGTTGGTGCTCCATGCGCCTTGCCACCAAGCCCAGACATATGCGGTGTGCAGGACCATCACAAGCATGCTGACCACGTCTTCCCAATAGAAGGCCGGGGCAAACAGGTAGCGGCCAAAGACCACTTTTTCCCAGATGGCACCGGTGATCATGATGGCGTAGAGCACCACAGTTTTGAGCACCACCGAGGCCAAGGCCCAGTCGGTGTGTTCGCCAGTCTGCAAGCTGCGCACCACCAGATAAAGGCTGATGCCGAAAATCAAAAACTGCACTGGGGCCAGCACGCCTTGCACCAGCGTCCAGGCGGTCGCGTCACGCCTGGCGCGCTGCGCTGGCGTGTACAAAACCTGAGGGGACGAAGCGGACATGGAGGACCTGTTGCGGTGGGTGGGCTTGGGATGAATGTAAGTCTGCTCACACAGTGTGTCAATGTGCATTGACAGTAAGATCAGATTATTGGGGTTTACACTAAATACAAGCATTTGTAACCCAATCACACTCAGGGTTGTGTTTTGCTGTGGCTCTCATGCCCCGCTCAATGCATTTCTTGCGACGAGCACTCCGACACCCTGGAGCCTGCCGCTGGTGTATCCCTCTGATGATCGGTGCTTGTCATGGCGCAATTCAACCTTGGAAACTCCCATCCTCCGCAGCAGGCTTCGGGGGCGAATCTGCTGCTTCCTGAAGCCCTGCGCCAAGGCAGCCCAGTTGGTCCCCGGCTGGTGGGCGGCACCACGTTCGTAGGCAAGTCGGCCATCGATCTGGCGCAGATCCAGATCTTGGCGCAGGCTTGCTTGCAGGGGCTGGATGCGGCACGGCAAGTGGTGTTCGGCTGGCAGCGCCAAGGACAGTCGCTGGAAAACATCTACCTGCAAGGCATCACCCCCTGCGCTCGAATGCTGGGTGACTGGTGGTGCGCTGATCGGCTGGATTTCGCGATGACCACCATCGCATCGGCGCACTTGCAGCAGCTTTTGCACGATTTCAGCAGCGAGTTTTTACAGGAAGTGCCCCAGCAGCCCAATGGCTGGAGCCTGCTTTTGCTCACCGAGCCGGGGGCCCAGCACAGCATGGGTCAGTTCATGCTCAGTGAATTTTTTAAGCGTGCAGGTTGGACGGTGGCCTTGGGCGTGCCGCAAGACGTCGCCGAATTCAAACGCTTGTTCCAGTCAGACTGGTTTGACGCGGTGGGGGTCTCGGTGAGCACCGACCGGCATCTGAACACCTTGAGCAGCTTGCTGCCGCAGTTGCGCGAAGGCTCGGACAACCTTGGGCTGCGCGTGTTTGTGGGCGGCCCTATGGCCTTTGTCGCTCCCGATCGCCTGCAGTGTCTGGCTGCCGAGGTGCTTGCCCAAGACGCGCCCGCCACGGTGGCTTACATGGCGCGTTGCATGGCGTCCTCGATTTGCCAGGCTTCTTGACGTGCCCGGTTTGTGTGCGTCAACTCACAATCAAAGCCCAAGAACAAGAGGGTGTATGACAACTAAGGCCTATACTCAAACGACAAATCAAGTGTCAACTTCATGACACTCAAACGCAGTTGGTTTTCAGCATGAAGCTTCCGTCTCTGGACCCGTCCACCTTTTCCCGGTTGCTGGGGGTGGTGTCGGACGTCACCTTGGTCATGGACCTGCAAGGGGTGATCGAGGATGTCTCGACCGGGCGCGACACCATGGCCGCCTTGGGTTGCCAGGCTTGGGTCGGACGCAGCTGGATCGACACCGTCACCACGGAAAGCCGCATAAAAATCCAGGAAATGTTGCAGTCCAAAGGCACACCTGATCTCATGCTTTGGCGGCATGTGAACCATGTGTCCCCCTTGGGTAACGAAGTGGCTTTGCAATACGTGTTATTGCCTTTGGACGGCAGCAAATTGCTGGCCTTAGGCCGTGATATGGAAAGTCTGGCGGAGTTGCAGCGGCGCCTGGTCGAAACCCAGCAGTCGATGGAGAGGGACTATTTGCGGCTGCGCCACATCGAGGCGCGTTACCGCGTGCTGTTTGACACCTCGTCCGAGGCGGTATTGATGGTCGATGCCAGAAGCCAGCGTGTGTTGGAGGCCAATGTGGGCGCGCAGTCCTTGCTGAAAGATACAGGCAAACGCTTGGTAGGCCGCGATGTGCGCGAATGCTTTGAAGGCGACAGCCAAGGCGAAGTGCCGTCCTTGCTGCGCACAGCGCTGGCCACTGGCCGCATCGAAATGTGTTCGGCCCGCGTGGCGGGCTTGCCTTCGGCCTGGACGGTGTCGGCCACCGTGTTCCGCCAAGAAGGGGGGGCGCAGTTTTTGTTGCGCTTGGTCACGCGAGACGCCGTGACGCAACGCCCGGACGCAGGTGCCTCTGAGGCTTTGAGCGAGGCCATGGAACGGTTCCCCGGTGGCTGGTTGCTGACCGACACCTCGGGCGTGATCAAAAGCGTCAACGAGGAAAGCATGGCCCTGCTCGGTCTGACAGCGTCTTCGCAGGTGGTGGGCCAAAATCTGGAGCGATGGCTCTTGCGCGGCACGGTGGACTGGGGCGTGATCAACACCAGCTTGCGCCAGCATTTGACGGTGCGAAGTTTTGCCACCGAGGTGCGCACCCTGTCGGGTATGACCTTGCCGGTCGAGGTGTCGGCCGTGTACCTGGCTCGGCCCGAGCCGATGTACGCCTTTTTTGTGCGCGACATGGATCGCAGGCTGCAAGGGGGTGTCTTGGCAGCGCCAACCCAAGCCAACCCGTTTGCCGACTTGACGCAGTTGGTGGGGCGTCGCCCGATCAAGGACATCGTGGGCGAGACAGTGGACACCATCGAGCGCATGTGCATTGAAGCGGCCTTGGAACTGACCCACAACAACCGTGCCTCGGCGGCGGAAATGTTGGGTTTGTCGCGCCAAAGTCTGTACGTGAAGCTACGTCGCTTTGGCATGGTGGCCGAGGCCGAAGCTGATGCCTCTTGAAGACTGTCAGTTATCGATGACAGTAAATGTCAACCATCGTTGACATTTTAAAAACTCTCTTCACAATCGGGGCATGGACACCCCGCCACTGGCCCACACGCCGCCCCTTCAGGCTTTGACGCCGCCGCTGGGTCGGCCCGCCTTGCGCACGGTGGCAGAACTCCTCAAACCCATCACCTGGTTCCCGCCCATGTGGGCTTTTGCCTGTGGTGTCGTAGCCTCGGGCCAGGACATCGGCGCGAACTGGGCCTTGCTGCTGTTGGGCCTGGTGCTGACTGGCCCCTGGGTGTGCGCCAGCAGTCAGGCGGTGAACGACTGGTTTGATCGGCATGTGGACGCCATCAACGAACCGCGCCGCCCGATCCCTTCGGGCCGAATGCCCGGGCGCTGGGGTCTGGGCATCGCCATCGCCTGGACCGCGCTGTCGCTGGTCTGGGCCACACTCATGGGGCCTTGGGGATTTACAGCCTGCGGCCTCGCCATTGCCTTGTCGTGGGCCTACAGCGCACCGCCCGTGCGCCTCAAAAACAATGGTTGGTGGGGCAATGCCGCTTGCGCCCTGAGTTACGAAGGCCTGGCCTGGCTGACCGGCACGGCGGTGATGCTGGGCGGTGCCTGGCCCGGCCCGCACGCGGTAGCGCTGGCGCTGCTCTACAGCGTTGGGGCGCACGGCATCATGACGCTCAACGATTTCAAGGCCATCGAAGGCGACCGGCGCATGGGCGTGGCTTCGCTGCCGGTGCAGCTGGGAGCCTTTGGCGCAGCTCGCACCGCCTGCCTGTTCATGCTGCTGCCGCAGGCGGTGGTGGCGGCTTTGCTGCAGCACTGGCAGTTGCCTTGGCATGCCGCTGCGGTCTTGGCTTTGGCGCTGTTGCAAGGGCCTTTGATGCTCAAGTTTCTGCGCCAGCCGATTGAGCGGGCTTTGCATGTTTCGGCCTTTGGCGTGCCGCTGTTTGTCAGCGGCATGATGGTCAGCGCCTGGGGTTTGCGCCATCTGCATTCACTCAACCCACAGGGGCTCTCATGAACACGCCGATTTTTGGCTGGTTGCAGATCATTCGCCTGGGCTTGATCCAGGCCTGCCTGGGCGCGGTGGTGGTGGTGACTACGTCCACACTCAACCGCATCATGGTGGTCGAGCTGGCGCTGCCGGCTTTGCTGCCGGGTTTGCTGGTGGCTTGGCATTACGCGGTACAAATGGTGCGCCCGCGCATGGGTTTTGGCGCAGACAAAGGTCGACGCAGTACGCCCTGGATGATGGGCGGCATGTTGGTGCTGGGCTTGGGTGGCGTGATGGCCGCGTGGGCCACGGTGTGGATGGGCTCGCAGCCTTTGTATGGCGCGTTGCTGGCCTGGTTTTCTTTCAGCCTGATCGGACTTGGCGTGAGCGCCTGCGGCACATCTTTGCTGGCGCTGATGGCCAAGCGCGTGCCCGACGAGCGCCGCGCGCCAGCGGCCACCACCGTGTGGCTGATGATGATTGTGGGCTTTGCCGTCACGGCGGGCGTGGTGGGCAAACTGATTGACCCCTACAGCCCGCAGGTGCTGCTACAGGTGTCTGCGGGACTGAGCCTGATCACCGCGTGTATCACGGCGCTGTGTTTGTGGGGTCTAGAAAAAGACGGAGGCCCTTCGCAGACACAGCCAGATGCACAGGCACCTAGCGTGAGCACCGAACGCCTGCAAAAACAGAAGTTCAAAGAGGCTTTCCAGGATGTCTGGGCCGAACCGGCGGCGCGCACTTTCACCGTGTTTGTGTTCATGTCCATGCTGGCTTACAGCGCTCAAGACTTGATTCTGGAGCCATTTGCGGGCGCGGTGCACGGCTTTACGCCGGGGCAGACCACGCAGCTGTCGGGCTGGCACCATATGGGGGTATTGATCGGCATGCTGGCGGTCGCGGGTGCCGGTTCGCGCTGGGCGGCCGGACGCCTGGGCTCGGTGCAGGCCTGGATGGTGGGCGGCTGCCTGGTGTCGGCGCTGGCCACGGCTGGCCTGGTCAGCTCGGCGCTGTCGGTCGATTGGCCCCTGAAGGCGAATGTGGTGTGTCTGGGTGTGGCAAACGGCGCTTTTTCGATTGCCGCGATTGCCACGATGATGCGCCTGGCGGGTGAAGGTGGCCCGGGCCGCGAAGGCACACGCATGGGTTTGTGGGGCGCGGCGCAAGCGGCGGCCTTTGGCTTAGGTGGATTGCTCGGCACTGCTGCCAGCGACCTGGCCCATGCCTTGTTGGGTGAACAACGCACGGCATATGCGGCCGTATTTGGCATGCAGGCGATCATGTTTGCGGTCTCGGCAGCGGTGGCTTCACGGCTGCGCGCCGGACCTGTGCAGCGCCAAAGCTTGCGTTTGTATGGTCTCGTATGGCTGAAAGGTGGGTCAAGCTCATGAACCAGACCGATTTCGACTTTGTGGTGGTGGGCGGAGGGCCGTCGGGCGCGACCGCTGCACACGATTTGGTGCGCCGAGGCTGGAGCGTCTTGTTGCTCGACCGCCAAGGCCGCACCAAGCCTTGCGGCGGCGCGATCCCACCGCGCCTGATCCAGGACTTCGATATCCCTGACCACCTGCTGGTGGCTAAAGTGCGTTGTGCACGCATGATCTCGCCTGCTGCCAACAAAGTGGACATCCCCATCGACAACGGCTTTGTCGGCATGGTCGACCGCGACGAGTTCGACGAGTATTTGCGCGAGCGCGCCGCCCAATCGGGTGCCGTGCGCTGCCAGGCCATTTTTGACAAGATCGAGCACGACGAGAGCGGTCAGCTGTGGGTGCACTACACCCCGGTCACACCCAAAGAACACGCGGCCAGCGAACATGCGCGGCCCATCAAAGTCAGCGCCCGCATCGTGGTCGGGGCCGACGGCGCGCGCTCCGAAGTGGCGCGCCAGGCCATTCCCAATGCGCACAAAACCAAATATGTGTTCGCCTACCACGAGATCATCGAGGCCCCTGTGGGCCAGCCCGGCTACGACGCAGCACGCTGCGACGTGTACTACCAGGGCGAGGTCTCGCCCGACTTTTACGGCTGGGTCTTCCCGCACGGCAAGACCATGAGCGTGGGCATGGGCAGTGCCGACAAGGGTTTTTCGCTGCGCAGCGCCACGGCACGCCTGCGCGCCATCGCGGGCCTGGCTGATGCACCCACCTTGCGCCGTGAAGGTGCGCCCATTCCGCTCAAACCGCTACCGCAGTGGGACAACGGCCGCGATGTGATCGTGACGGGCGATGCGGCGGGCGTGGTGGCCCCGTCGTCGGGCGAAGGCATTTATTACGCGATGGACTGTGCCCGGCGCGTGGCACAGGCGGCGCACGAAGCGCTTAAAACCGGCAACAGCGCCTGCCTCAAAAACGGCCGCAAAAGCTTCATGAAGCAGCACGGCCGCGTGTTCTGGATTCTGGGCGTGATGCAGTACTTCTGGTACAAAAATGACCGTCGCCGTGAGAAGTTTGTCAAGATTTGCGAAGACAGCGATGTGCAGCGCCTAACGTTTGAGTCTTACATGAACAAAGAACTGGCACGCAAGGATCCGATGGCCCATGTGCGCATCTTCTGCAAGGACATGGCGCACCTGCTGGGCTTGGCGCGAACATGAGGAGAGCATTGAGCACGAAGCGCGGGAGCACAGGCCTGTGCCCGCCCGCAGAGCCCCCGTGGCTCCGCTGAGGTCAATGCGCGCCATGAACCCACAAGCTGTCATCCGATTGGTCTTGGCCTTTGCCCTGAGCTATGCCACCGCGGGCATTGGCGGGGCCCTGACCGATCTGGGTCCCTGGTACTTCGCGCTGAAACACCCGGCCTGGAAACCACCCGACGCCGCATTTGGCGTGATCTGGACCACGATCTTCACCCTGTGTGCCATCAGCGGCTGGCTGGCCTGGCAGGCTGCCAACACCGCGGCGCTGCGCCGCCGCGTGGCGGTTTTGTTTGGTGCCAACGCGCTGCTCAACATCTTGTGGAGCGCGCTCTACTTCAAGCTGCAGCGCCCCGATTGGGCACTGTTCGAGGTGGTGTTCTTGTGGCTGTCCATCGTGGCGCTGATCGTCGGCTTGTGGCGCTTGTCACGCTGGGCCAGCCTGTTGCTGCTCAGCTACGCGGTTTGGGTCAGTGCGGCGGCGGTGCTCAACTGGCAAACCGTGCAACTGAATGGGCCGTTTGCAGGCTTGCCCTGAAGGCATAGCGTCTGAAAAAGACCTCAAAAACCCGATTGACCTAGGGTTTTTCATGCTTGTTGAGCTTCGTTGAAGATTCTATAAACGCCTGAGCAGCATCGCACCGGTACGCCATCTTGCTGGCGAATTGACGCCCCGGTTTTTACCTTCACCCAAGGTGACACGCTTGTGTTGCGAGGAACGTGTATGTTTGAGTTCAATGGCTTGGGTGAGCAACCGAAAGTGTCGAAGCAGACGCCCAACTTGCCAGAGGATTGCAAGGAATCCCTCAATGCGGTGATTGAGCAGCAAATCATTCCCCGATTGCTCAACGTTCAGCAGTTTTTTTCCGGCAAGGTCCTGCTGGCAGCGCAGGCGCCGGAACACGAGGCACTAGAGGCCCAGCCTGAATTCCAGTCATTCACCCAGTTCTGCCTGAACGCAGACGCCTTGAAGGCCAACCAGATCGTGGATACCTTGGCGGCCAGAGGCTTGGCGAACGACCGCATTTTTCTAGAGCTGATCACCCCGGCCGCCCGCCACCTGGGGGTTTTATGGGAGCAGGATTTGTGCGATTTCACCCAAGTCACTTGTGGCTTGGCCATGATGCACCAGATGATTTATCGCCTGGGCTACGAATCGCCTGCCGGGCAGCGCGAAGAGGGGGAGAGCGAACGGGTCATGCTGGCCTGTGCACCAGGGTCGCAGCACTTTTTGGGCTTGACCATCGTGGCCGATTTTTTTCGCCAGACTGGTTCAGAGGTGGTGCTGGAAATCTCGTCCTCCGAGTCCGAGTTGCTGCGGGCTGTGGCCAATGAGTGGTTTGACGTGGTGGGTATTTCGGTGGCCATCGAGGCACAGTTAAGCACCCTGCCCGACTTGATTGCCCACCTACGGGCCAGCTCGGGCAACCCCAAAGTGCGGGTGGTTTTGGGCGGGCCGATCTTCCTCATCCACGATGTCAGCCCCACTGAGCTCGGGGCGGATGCCATTTTCACCGATGCCCGCGAGGCGGTGGGCGCGGTCAAGCGCCTGGTGCGGGCGAGCTGAGCGAAGCCCCGTTCGGTCCGCTCAGCGGGCAGCGCACCACTTCAAAATCTGTTGTGCCGTGCCTGCCGGGTCTTGCTCATGCGCCAGATGGCCCAGCCCGGCTTGCACCTGATGCTGCGCTTGAGGCAGTCGAGCGCAAGCGGCATCGGCCAGCGCGGGCGGCACGGTCTGGTCTTGCGCGCCGATGTGCATGAACACCGGGTTGCTGATCTCGTGCAATCTTGCGGCCAGGGGCTTGAGCCGCCAAGCCGCCATCATGGACAGCACACCGTGCACATGGCCCGAGTCGCTGAGCACCCGGGTGTAGAGGTCCACCCCTTGCTCGTCGAGCGTGGAGCCGGTGCGAGCAATCCACTCGGCCATGGCCCCCGGTTTGGCCGCCATTTTGGCGGTGGCCCAGGCAGAAAGCGGGTTCAGGGCTGCCAGCTTGGCCGCCGGGCCAAACAACCAAGAGGCCACGCCTGGCAGTGGCAGCCAGGCCGGGTTCAGGCCGATCAGGGTGCTGCGAGAGGCTCTGTCAAAGTGCAGCGCCATGTGCGCGGCAATTGCGGCCCCCGCCGAATGGCCCACGATGACTTGCGGCGTAAGCTGCAATTGCAGCATGAGCGCGCGCAGGCCTTCGGCCATGCCGGGCAGCGACAGCGCGCCCTCTGGCCCCCGGCTGGTGAAGGCGTGGCCGGGCAGGTCGGGCGCGACCACGGTGAAGTGCTGCGCCAAGGTGGGCAACAAACCCCGCCAGCTGAAATTGCCTGAGCCCGTGCCGTGCAAGAGCAGTATGCACGGGCCTTGGCCCAGTTGCTGCACATGCCAATGGATGCCTCCAGCCTGCACAAAGCGGCTATGCTGCGCGTGCGGCCAGGTGTTGCGGTGATCGACCCAAGACATGCCGGGGTAGAAGCTTTCAAACATGGTGGTTTAGGCCTGTGGCTTGCGCGCGCGCTCGATGGCATGGGCCATGCGCTTCGACTGCACCTGCGGCATGGGCAGATAGCTCGCGCCCATGGTGGCGGCCAGTTGCTGCGCTTGCGCGTCCGGCTGCATCGAGGTGTCAATCCACAAGGCGCGGTGGCCGCTGGCGCGCCATTGCTGGCCCCAGCTTTGCGCATCGGTTTGTGCCCGGGCTCGGCCACCCAGGCCTTGCAGCGTGACGTTGGCACGCCCGTCGCTCAGCACCACCAGAATGGGCGTGACGCCTTGGCGTTGCAGCAGCGCGGCTTGTTCGTGTGCCATTTTCAGGGCCAGGGCCAGAGGCGTGCCGCCGCCACCGGGCAGGCCTGTCAAGGCGCGTTTGGCACGCACCAGCGATCGCGTGGCGGGCAGAAGCAGTTGCGCTTGCGCACCCCGGAAGGCCACGATGCATACGCTGTCGCGCCGGGCGTACGACTGTTGCAGTAGCAACTCGACCGCTCCTTTGGCCTCGGCCAGGCGCTGCACTGCGGCCGAGCCCGAGGCGTCAAGCGCCAGGATCAGGCAGCTGGAGGCGCGTTGCTGGTAACGCTGGATGTGGAAGTCTTCGGCGCGGATGGCGATGCGTCCGCTGCTGTGCGCCTGCCGCAAGCGCTGCTTGGGCGCGGCGGCGCGCAAGGTGGCCAGCACATGCAGGCGCGCGGCACCGCCGGGGCGGCCCGGGCGTGGTGGCAGTGGGCGGCCCCGTTGTGAGCCTGCGCGGGTCTGGCCGCTGCGGCCTGAGGTTTGGTGCTTGGCTGCGCCTTGGCGCGTCATCAGAGCGTCGAGCATGTGCGGCGGCAAGCTGGTCAGGGCGGCGGCGACCATCATCTCTTGCAGGGCTTCAGCGCTGGGTTCGGCTTGGGCTTCAGGCGGTGACGCTTTGTCTTGCGCGTTGTCGGTGTTTTGTTCAGATTGGGCCTCGGGCGTTTCGCCGGGTTCCGAAGGAGGCTCTGGCGGCGGCGCGCCATGGTCTTCGACAGACGCGGTTTCGGCTTCCCGATCTGACGGCTCGGCAGGCCACCGAGTGGCGCGCGGTGCAAGCACGCAGCGAGCGGCAAAACCCAGGTCGTCGGCGTCCAGTGTGCTGCGCCCGTTCAGCGCCGCATGGCCGCAGGCCACGCGCAGCGCCAGGCTGGGCACGCGCAAGGAGCCGATACCCAGGCCAAGGGCGGCGGCGCACAGGGCCTGAATCTGTTCGTCGCTGGCTTGCACTTGGGGCAGGTGAGCGCGAGCGCGGGCCAAAGCACCCTGGCTCAGGCGCATTTTCAGGGCATCGACGTTCGGTAAATCGCTCACTGGATCGTTGGTCGCATTGTTCGGTGCGTCGGTCGCTGAACAGGCATCGGCCCAGCCGTCATGGATGTCGCTAGGCGAGAGTTCATGCAAGTCCAACCACACGCCCAGTCGCTCGCTCAGGGCCGCGCCCACGCCGGACTCGTCGGGCAAAGACTCGTCGAGCGCCACCACGCCAAAGCGGGTGGTGCTGGGTGCTGCGCTGTGGCGGGTGGGCGGCACTTGGCCTTGCTCGAGTGCTTGCACCAAGGGCGCGAGCAAGGCGGGCGACAGGCGCTCGGCCATGGGCAGGCAGACCAAGCTTTGGTCGGCTTGTTGCAGCAAGCCCGCTTGCAGGTGCAGCTGGCCAGTTTGCAGGGTCTGGGCCAGGTCGATGCCCCCCAGCAGCCGCTCGCTGTCTACCGATCCGGGTACCCTCACCAAACTCAGGCCCAGGGTGGCCAACGCTTGCAGCCAGCGCTCGCGTACCCGGCCGTGTGGCGCACGCAGGCACACGCCACCAAAACCGTGCGGGTCGATCTGCAGCAGCTGCAGCGCGGTGAGCGCGTCGTTCCAGCGCTCCAGCAGGTCAAAAGATGCCTTGGACGGCGTGTTGTCGCGGGTCATACGCGCTGCCGTGTCAGGCGGCCAGCACTTCTTGCAAGCTGCGCTGCACGCGCGCGCCCGAGTCGGTGTCGTCCAGCGGGTTACGGCGCAGGCGGTGACGCAGGGCCAGCGGGGCCATGCTTTGCAAGTGCTCGGCCTTCACCGCTTTGTGACCTTGCAGCGCAGCGTGGGCCCGGGTTGCGCGCAGCAGCGTGAGTTCGGCGCGCAGGCCATCGGTGCCCAGTTGTTGGCACAGGCGGGCGCAGAGCATCAGCATGTCGTCACTCACCGTGACCCGGTCAAGCAGTTCGCGCGCCTTGAGGATGCGTTTTTGCAGCTTCTGGTTGTCCTTATGCCAAAGCGCCTTGAAGGCGGCGGGGTCTCTATCGAAGGCGTCGCGGCGTTTGATGATGTCCACGCGCAGTTTCAAATCTTGCGGCGTGCGCACCTGCACCGACAGGCCAAAGCGGTCCAGCAGTTGCGGGCGCAGTTCGCCCTCTTCAGGGTTGCCGCTGCCCACCAGCACAAAGCGGGCGGGGTGGCGCACGCTCAGCCCTTCGCGTTCGACCAGGTTTTCGCCCGAAGCGGCCACGTCGATCAAGAGGTCCACCAGGTGGTCGTCCAGAAGGTTCACCTCGTCGATGTACAAAAAGCCCCGGTGCGCATGGGCCAGCAGGCCGGGCGCGAATTCTTTGACGCCCTGTGACAGGGCTTTCTCCAGGTCGAGCGCGCCGACCACTCGGTCTTCGGTGGCCCCCAAAGGCAGGTCAACCACGGCCACGCTCTGGCGTTCGGTGGTGATTTTGCTTTTTGGGTCGCGAGCTTGGCAGACCGGGCAGGCGCCTGCTGGCTTGGCCGGGTCGCAGCGGTAAGGGCAGCCTTTGACCACTTGGATGGGTGGCAACAGGTCGGCCAGAGCGCGCACGGCCGTCGATTTGCCGGTGCCCCGGTCGCCCAACACCAGCACGCCACCGATCGAGGGGTCAACCGCCACCACCTGGATGGCGAGGGTCATTTCATCTTGACCAACGATGGCCGCGAAAGGGAAGGTCAATGCCATGGGGCTTTTCCGCAAAAGTGTTCTCGATCCATCATCCAAAAGACGTGGCAAAGTGTCAATTTAAATTTACGGTCTGGCCTTGGATGTGTCTACTGGGTCGGAATCACCGTGGGTCGCAGGCGGGGTCGCTGGTTTCAGCCCATAACGTGCCGCCAAATCCCAAACGTGCTGCGGCAGCATGTTTTTGACGCGCGCTGGCGCTTCGCGGCGCAGGTGCAAGATGGACTCGATGGCCTTCATTTCGACCCGGGCGCGGGCAAACTCCAGACCGCGAGGCCCCACCCGGGGCATGAGCCAGTTGACCAGGGGCTTGATCCAGGCGGGAATGCGCCGCAGAGGCAGCCCCCCGGCGGCGCGCTCGGTGTTGGCCATGAAACCGCGCACCGGGCCCTCTCGCTTGCCTTTGCTGATGGGGGCGCTGGTGACCAATTGGCCCTGAATACCGTCGAGCACTGCTTGCCCGCGTGCGTTGCGCACCAGCAACCACTGCTGGCCGTGTCCGCCCATATAACCCACGGTGATGTCGGCCAGCACATTGGTGTAGTCCACGCAGGTGCGGCAAGTCAGCGGGAAAAAGTCGGGTGGCAAGGTGGACAGCGGCAGGTTCAAAAACGGGATCAGGCGTTGGTCGCCTTGGTCGGTGCGCACTTCCACCTTGTAATCGGCGCGGAACTCGACGTAGCTGATGTCTTGCGGCCGGTCAGAAATGAGGCCCAAAAACTGGTGAAAGTTTTCTGTTGTGGTGTTGTCCGAGCAGGGCGTGCCGATCACATAAAGCTGCTCCAGCCCCTGCTCGCGTTCAAGCTGCGGCTGGATGGCGCGCAGGGCGTAAATCTGACACGGGATGCCGATCACGGCAAGGCGCTTGTGGCCTTGCGCCAGCGCGGGCTCCACCAGGCTCAGCAGCGGCGCATAGCCCATACGCATGCCTCGGCACTGCGCCATGTCTTGCGCGCGTCTTACCAGCACGGGGCGCGGGCGCCAGCGGTCGTGGGGGTCGGCGGCCATGGCGATCACGGCGTCGACCAGGCCTTGTTCGAGCAATACTTCGGCCAGACGGGTGGTGATGCCAGTCCACTGCGCGCCTTGCGCAGGCGGGTCCAGGCGGGCGCTCAGGATCTGTTGGTAAGGCCCGAAAAACAGCTCATCGGGCTGGGCCTGGTGCGCGGCATTGCTCTGTTGGCGTACGCGGCCATGCACGCGGCGCTCCAGGCACGGGTAATCGGGCTGGATGAACTGGCAAGCCTGGCCGCAGCGCTTGGGGTCATCCGTACGTGAGAGGCCGCAGTCGGTGCACAGCCTGCGGGCCGGGGCCACATCGCTCGGCTTGGCCACCGTCGCGCCTCCCTCAGAGCCCCACGTTCTGTCCCGCTGGGAGCTCGCGGCTTGCGTGTCCGGCGATGGGCTCAAGGCGAGCGTCTCAGGCTGCGGGGCCATCAGCCTGCACGCGTGAACAGCATCACGCCGATCAGCCACAAGTGCAAGCCTGCCATCGGAAAGGCCGCCCACACACCTGTGCCCACCGCAACGGCGGGCAAGGTGCCCAACAGCGTGCCGTCTTGCGCATAGTGCATGCTTATGCGGTCACGCTGGCGGGCTGCGCGAAACATCAGCACCAACCACAGCAGAAACCCACCGAAGAAGAGCAAATCGGCCAGGTTGCCGTTCGACAGCAAATGCCCCAGCGCCCATACCTTGACCGCCAAAGTCATGGGATGGCGCAGTTTGGCCTTGATATGGTTGCCGGACAAATAGGTGGCCACCAGCAGGACCATGGCTAGCCACATCAGCAAGATCGTGGCGTGCTGCATGCCGTGTGACGGTGTCCAGAGCACCACCGGGTCCAGCCGCGCCAGGCCGTCACCTTGCACCAATAGGTAAAAGCCCAGCAGCGACACCGCCGCGTAAACGCCTTTGAAACCCAGCGCGCCCCAGCGGTCGATGGCGTTTTGGCGCACTTGGGGTGCTAGGCTTTGCAGGGCATGGACACCCAGAAACAGTGACAGACCAATGATCAGTTGCAGCATGTCCGAAACTTAGTGCAGCGCGAGTAAGGGAGGATTCAAACTTCAGAGTCATTCTGACACGGGAGTGTCCATCGCGGTTGACATTTGCGGCGGGAGAAGTTCCCGTGTGATTTGCTCGGATATCTGGGATTCAAGACAAAGTGACTGATCTCGCGCAAAGTAGCTAGTCCCGTATTCTTTGACCATTCTCCTCAGGAAAAATCTATGTCCAATTTTTCAGCCTTTCCCTCGAATCGTCGCGCGTTCATGATGCAGGCCGTGACCGCTGCCTCAGCCGTGATGGTCGTGAGCGAAGCCTCTGCTCAAGCCATGGTGGACGAGAAAGATGCTCAGGCCGCAGGTTTGGGTTACAAAGTTGATGCCACCAAGGTTGACAAAGCCAAGTACCCCACGTTCGCTGCGGGTGCCAACTGCAGCAATTGCGCCTTGTACCAAGGCAAGGCCGGTGCAGCTTCCGGCGGATGCCCCTTGTTTGCCGGCAAGCAAGTGTCGGCCAAGGCTTGGTGCTCGGCTTACGCCAAGAAGGCTTGATGCATGGCTGCATCCTGAGCAGGGCCTCCCTGCTCAGCGCCCAACCGCCTTCGGGCGGTTTTTTTTTGGTCAATCCGGCCCCGTCACCTTTTGCGACCTGACCTGCGTCTGGTAGTTACCCTTGTTTTCAGTGGGTTTTCGAATCGTGGAATACACAAAGTGTCAATCTTTCATTACACTTTGGTTTGTCTTCAACCGACTGGAAAGCCTTTCAATGGCGTCTTGGGTACTCACAGCGCTGGACCTAGCCTGCCACAAGGCCCAGCGGACCCTGTTCGAAGGTGTCAGCTTTTCCGTACCCGCAGGCAGCTGGTTGCACATCGAAGGCGGCAACGGCTGCGGCAAGACGAGTTTGTTGCGCATTCTGTGCGGTCTGTCCCGGGCGGCCAGTGGTCAGGTGATCTGGCCTTCTTCCTCTTCACATGACGGCCTTTTGTGCCCCGACCGTTCGGTGTTGCATTACATCGGCCATGCCTTGGGCCTCAAACCCGACTTGAGCGCTTGCGACAACCTGTGCCTGGATGCGCAGGTGAGCGGTTTGTCGCTCAGCCCTCAGCAGGCTTTGCAGGCGCTGGCGGCGCAGGGCCTGCAAAGCCGGGCGCATTTGCCGGTGCGGGTGCTGTCGCAAGGGCAGCGCCAAGGAGTCGCGCTGGCACGCTTGCGCGCCAGCCCGGCGCGGCTGTGGGTGCTGGACGAACCCCTGGTCGGCCTGGACGCCCAGGCCACCGACACGGCCTGCGCCTTGCTCCAGTCGCATGTGGACAAGGGCGGCACGCTGGTCATGACCAGCCACCACGATGTGCAGTTGCAAGGGCCGGGTGCGCGCTTGCAACTGAGCCGTGGAGGGCGTGCGCCATGAACACCCAAGCCCTGCGGATGTCCGCAAGAACGCCCTCCCTGCCCAGCCCCTGGCTGGCGCTGCGCGGTGTGTTGTGGCGCGATCTGCGGCTGGCGTTGCTGCGCAAATCCGAGTGGTTGGGCGCGGTGTTTTTCTTTGTGCTGGTGGCCGCTTTGTTTCCACTGGCGATTGGCCCCGAGCCCGCCACGCTGCGCCTGATCGGCCCCGGGGTGTTGTGGGTGGCGGCCTTGCTGGCCAGCATGCTGAGTCTGGGCCGCCTATTTGAGGCCGATCACCAAGATGGCAGCTTGGAGCAGCTGGCCTTGTCGGCCGCGCCCCTTTCTTGGTTGGTGGCGGCCAAGTTGTTGGCGCATTGGCTGATCGCGGGCTTGCCTTTGGTGATTTTGTCGCCGCTTTTGGCGCTGCAGTTTGGTCTGGGGCCTGAGGCTCTGGGCATGCTGGCGCTGACGCTCTTGATCGGCACGCCCGTGCTGTCCTTGTTGGGCGCGATCGGTGCGGCACTCACGCTGGGTGTGCGCGGCGGCGGTGTGCTGCAGTCGCTGTTGCTCTTGCCCTTGTATGTGCCGGTGCTGGTGTTCGGCACGGGTGCGGTCGATGCGCATATGCGCGGTCTGGGCGCGGGTGCGCATGTCTCGGTCTTGCTGGCGCTATTGCTCGGGACGGCAGCGTTCAGCCCCTGGGCCTGTGCGACGGCTTTGCGCATGGCGCTGGAATGAAGGATTGACCGTGAAGCTCTTTCACTACGCTGCACCGCAACACTTTTACTCCCTGGCCTGTCGTCTGTGGCCTTGGCTGGCGCTGCTGGCCACGGCGCTGGCGTTAGCGGGCTTGTGGCTGGGCTTCATGGTGGCGCCGCCTGACGCGCAGCAGGGCCAGGCCTACCGAATCATTTACATCCATGTGCCCGCATCTTGGGTGGCCATGGTGATTTACCTGGCCATGGCGTTTTGGAGTGTGTTGGGCCTGGTGTTCAACACGCGGTTGTCGGGTCTGATGACACGGGCACTCGCGCCCACCGGGGCTTTGCTGACCTTTTTGTCGCTCTGGACCGGGGCCTTGTGGGGAAAGCCGATGTGGGGCACCTATTGGGTGTGGGACGCCCGCCTTACCTCGATGCTGATTTTGCTGTTTTTGTATCTGGGCTATATCGCGCTGACCTCGGCGATTGAAGAGCCGCGCCGCTCGGACCGAGCCGGGGCCCTGCTGGCGCTGGTCGGTGCGGTGAACGTGCCCATCATCTATTTTTCGGTCGAGTGGTGGAACACCTTGCACCAGGGCGCATCGGTCTCGCTCACGCAATCGCCGCGCATGGCCAGCATCATGCTGAGCGGCATGCTGCTCATGAGCCTGGCCGTCTGGCTGTATGCGGCAGCCATCGCCTTGTGGCGTGTGCGCAGTTTGATCTTGGTGCGCGACAGCCGTGCCAGGTGGGTGCAACAACTGCCTGAAGTGTTGGCACATCGCACAAACCGCGCACATCGTACTTTGCGGGGTGCCGCATGATCTGGCAAAGCGCTTCAGAGTTTTGGGCCATGGGCGGCTACGGCGTTTATGTGTGGGGCAGCATGGGCGTGAGTGCGGCCTTGCTGGCCTTGGAGGTGTGGCTCGCGCGAATCGGCAGACAGCAGGCGCTGGACGAAGTGTGTGAGGCCATGGACGCGGAGGCCCTCGATGCCCAGCCTGCAAGCGCTTTGGAGCCCTCTGTCGTCAGGGCCTCGCGTCCCATTGATTGGAATGCGGGAGCCGCCTCATGAAAAGCCGCCACCAACGCGCTTTGGGCATCGGCTTGGGCTTGCTGCTGCTGTGCGGCGCGGCGTATTTTGTGCTCAACGCCTTTCAGAGCAACCTGGTGGTCTTCGTCACGCCCACGCAGGTGGCGGCAGGTGAAGCGCCCAACGACGGGCATTTTCGCGTGGGCGGTCTGGTCAAGGCGGGCAGCGTCAAACGCCAGGACATGGCGGTTGAATTTGTGGTAACCGACACCCAACGCGAGGTGCCTGTGCGCTACGTGGGCTTGTTGCCCGATTTATTCCAGGAGGGCAAGGTCGTGGTGGCGCAAGGCCGCTTGGACGCAGGCCGCCTGTTTGTGGCCAGCGAGGTGCTGGCCAAGCACGACGAAAACTACATGCCGCCCGAGGCGGCCGACGCCATCCAGCGGGCCCAAAAAGGACAGTCACGCCTGGACGCCACCATGGTCCAGCAAACCACCCCCAAGGCGCAACCATGATCGCAGAACTGGGCCACTTTGCCCTGTGGTTGGCCGTCGGTGTCACGCTGGTCATGGGCGTGGTGCCGATGTTCGGCGCGCAGCGCGGCCGCGCGGACCTGATGGCATTGGCCCGCCCGGCCACGCACGTGTTGCTGGGCCCGATCGTCATCAGTTGGTTGTGTCTGATGCCCAGCTTTGTGCGCAACGACTTTTCGGTG
>JBKCTS010000365.1:0-8342 GCA_046318695.1 Acidovorax sp. | reverse complement strand
GAACCTAAAAACGGCAGATGACCGCTTGTCATCTTGCAGCACACCGCGTGGACTCGGGCCTTGCATTGTTTTCGCAACCTCACCTTTGGGGTGACAGCGCTATGCACTTGCCAGCACCGCTTTTGGATCGCCATGCGGCGTTGCTTCTCCTTGCAGGCACGAGCCTGCCGCGTCGTCGCGACTTGCCTGGCACACCAACAGCAGCGCTGGCAAATGCATCCAACTGCCGTTTTTAGGTTCAAAATCGGTCGCGCGCCGTGGGGGCAGGCTGTCCCGGCGGGCGCACCACTCGATTTTTGAAAGGCTTTTCCATGCTGGTTCTGGTGATCGGACTCGTGCTGTTTCTGGGTGTGCATTCCGTGCGCATCGTGTCGGATCCCTGGCGCAGCCAGATGCTGGCGCGCATGGGCGAAGGCGCTTGGAAGGGGCTGTATTCGCTGGTGTCGGTGATTGGTCTGGCGCTGATCGTCTGGGGTTACGGCCTGGCACGGCAGCAACCTGTGGTGCTGTGGATGCCGCCCGTGGGCATGCGCCATGCTGCCGCGCTGCTCACGCTGGTGGCCTTTGTGCTGCTGGTGGCCGCCTATGTGCCGCGCAATGGCATCCGCGCGCGGCTGCGCCACCCGATGGTGCTGGGCGTGAAGGTGTGGGCGCTGGCGCACCTGCTGTCCAACGGCTCCGTGGCCGATGTGCTGCTGTTCGGGGGCTTTCTTGCCTGGGCCGTTGCAAGCTTTCGCGCCGCGCGCCAGCGCGACCGTGCGCTGGGCACAACCTATGCCCCTGGCACCGCGGCGGCCACGGGCATCACGGTGGTGGTGGGTGTTGCCGCGTGGGCGGCGTTTGCGGTCTGGGCCCATGCCTGGCTGATCGGCGTCGCGCCCATGGGCCGCTGAGCGCTGGCCGCCATCGCTTTCCCTGTTCATTTCGCATTCACATGACCGACACGCCCGACCCCGCCGCGGCACGGCAGCGCGAGTGGGTCATCCATTGCGATGGCACAGCGTTACCCAACCCCGGCCGCATGGGGCTGGGCGCTGTGCTGGTGGCCCCTGGGGGTGCCACCACGGCGCTGTCGCGCCAGGCACCCGGCACAGGCTGCAACAACGAGGCCGAGTTGCGGGCGCTGCTACTGGCACTGGACGAAGCCTGCCGACAGGGCGCAAGGTGTCTTGTGATTTCAAGCGACAGCAGCGTGCTGGTGGAGCAGATGCGGCTGCACAGCCCCGCCTCGCGCGCCCCCAGGCCCATCGTGCGGCTGGCCCCTGTTTTTGAAGAGGCCCGCCGCGCCTTGCAGCGGTTTGAGAGCGTGCGCTGGCAGTGGATTCCTCGCCACCGCAATGGCGAGGCCGACGCGCTGGCGCGCGCGGCGGTAGGCCTCGCACCCAAGCCGCACGCCCGGCCTGGGTCGGGCACCAACGCCCGGCATCGGAACCCGCCGGGCTGAACCGACCGCCCCTGTGTGGCGCTGCGCCCGTGCCCAGCCCATGCTGTCGGCCACAACGTCGCCACCGCAAAAACCCGCCGCAGGGTCGTTTGCTCCTGATTTCATAGCGCTGAGTTGTTACGCATCGTGCGCGGGTTGCCAAAAAACATCAATATCCCCAGAAGTGGCAGGCCCCTGGGCAAGCCGGGGGGCTCATCCGATACGCTTGCGTCCATGCGCGCACTCCTGTGTCTGACCTGTGTGGCCGCCCTGCTGGTTGTGGGCGGTTGCAGCACCACGGAACCGCCCTCGCCGGTTCCGTCACAAACCCGCGCTCCGGTTGACTCGTCACTCACCGACGAGCAGGCCCATGACATTGCCATCCACGCGCTGGGGCTGGTGGGCACGCCCTACCGCTATGGCGGCAACACGCCCGAGTCGGGCTTTGACTGCAGTGGCCTCATTGGCTATGTGTACCGCCAGCGCGTGGGCTCCGCCCCGCCGCGCACCGTGGCACAGCTCGTCGGTTGGGGGCGGCCCATTGACAGCGCCGACCTGCGCACCGGCGACCTGGTGGTGTTCGGCTCCGGTCGCTCGGCCTCGCACGCCGGAATCTACGTGGGGCAGGGGCGCTTTGTGCATGCGCCCTCCACGGGCGGCGAAGTCCGGCTGGACCACTTGCAGTCGCGCCACTGGATGCGGCAAAACCCTTCGTTCCGCCGACCTTGACCCTCGCCTCTGACACCTTGGCGCCTGTTGATAATTGTTACGGAATGGGCTGGATCAGCCTGCCGGTGGGTCGGCGCGTCACGCGACAATCGGGCCCAACATGACCCACGCAAACCATACCCCAGCCATCGCTCGCACCAACGACATCACGCGCATTGACGACACCCGCATCCGCACCTTGCGGCCGCTGATCACGCCTGCCCTGCTGCAGGAATGGCTGCCCGCCAGCCTGGAGACGCAAATGCTGGTGGAAAGCAGCCGCGCAGCCATCTCGCGCATTCTGCACGGCCGCGATGACCGGCTCATCGTGGTGGTGGGCCCATGCTCCATCCACGACCATGGCCTGGCCATGGAATACGCCCAGCAGTTGAATATTCTGGCCACCGCGCTCAAGCAAGACCTGCTGGTGGTCATGCGCGTGTTCTTCGAAAAGCCCCGCACCACGGTCGGCTGGAAGGGCTACATCAACGATCCGCATCTGGACGGCAGCTTTGCCATCAACGAGGGGCTGGAACTGGCCCGCCAGCTTCTTTTGGATGTGCTCGCGCTGGGCCTGCCCGTGGGCGCAGAGTTTCTGGACCTGCTTTCGCCGCAGTTCATCAGTGACCTGGTGAGCTGGGGCGCCATCGGGGCGCGCACCACCGAGAGCCAGAGCCACCGCCAGCTGGCCAGCGGCCTGTCATGCCCCGTCGGCTTCAAGAACGGCACGGACGGCAGTGTGAAGATCGCCAGCGACGCCATCCAGGCAGCGCAGGCCTCGCACGCCTTCATGGGCATGACCAAAATGGGCCAGGCCGCCATCTTCGAAACCCGGGGCAACCACGACTGCCATGTGATCCTGCGCGGCGGCAAGCAGCCCAACTACAGCGCAGCCGATATCGACGCCACTTGCGAGGTGCTCAGGGCGGCCGGTCTGCGCGAGCAGGTGATGATCGATGTGAGCCATGCCAACAGCGGCAAACAGCACCAGCGCCAGATTGCAGTGGCGGCAGACGTGGCGCAGCAGATTGCCGCCGGCGATGAGCGCATTACCGGCGTGATGATCGAAAGCAATCTGGAAGAAGGCCGCCAGGATATCGTGCCGGGCGAGCCCCTGCAGCCAGGTGTCTCGGTGACGGATGCCTGCATCAGCATGGAGCAGACCGTCCCCGTGCTGGAAGGCCTGGCCGCTGCGGTGCGGGCTCGCCGCGCGCGGGTTTGAATAACTCTGCGGTAACGCGATGCAGACGGCGGCCCATCCACCAAAAAACGGCAGTTGGAGGCATTTGCCAGCGGCCCTGGCAAGTGCATGGCGCTGTCACCCAAAAAGTGTGGCTGCAAACGCAACGCAAGGCAGGATCTGCGCGCTGGGAAAAACCCGCATGAGGGCTGAACTGAAAACTTCATCCAGCGGTGTAGTATCGACGCCGAAATCCGTTGACAAGGCAAGCGCCACAAGCAGCGAACCGAATGGAATTGCTCCCGACTGGCCGGCCTGGTACCGCACGGCGCCATATGGTTTTTCTGCCTCACTGTAAGCACCTTATTTGACGATGCTGCCCAAGTCTTTCGCCGAAGCTGCCCTGTATGCCTTGCGCAGCAACCCGCCTGACCATGTCAACAGTCCAGCAGCGTGACAGGGCGGACCGCCTGGATGCCCTGAACGCCAACTCCAGGCGCGAGACTCCGCGAGAAGACGTTTTCGACCCGTTGGCACAACTGGCGGCGCATGTGTGTGGCTGCCCCATGGCAGCCGTCGGTTTCAGCGACAGCAAACACCAGCGGTTCCAGGCGGTCGTGGGCATTCCCTTCGACCAGACTGAGCGCGTGTTTTCGTTTTGCGTGCAGACCATCGCCAATCGGTCCGACCTCGTGGTGGTTGAAGACACCACTGAGCACCCCTTCTACGCCAGCCATTCGGTCGTGACGGGTCCGCCACAGGTGCGCTTTTTTGCGGCTGCACCCCTGGTCACATCCCAGGGCGAGCGACTGGGGGCCATCGCAGTCTTCGACACCCAGCCTCGCACGCTGTCTGATGACCAGCGCCGTTCGTTGCAAATGCTGGCAGATCAAGCGATGGCCCTGCTGGAGCTGCGGTCGCAACGGCAACTGCTGGCCCAGTCGGTACAAGAGCACAAGCAGGCGCACCATGGGGCACCGGTCCAGAGCGAAACCCCGCACACTGCCCATGTGGGTGGCTGGACGATCGAGCTGCCGCAAGAGCGGCTGAACTGGTCGCAGGAAACCGTTTCAGCCTACCGGCTGCACCACAACCCCGGGCATGTGAACGACCTGCTGAGCCTGTATTCGCCACCCTATCGCGAGGCCATGACGCAGGCGCTTCAGGCATGTATCCGCAACGGCACGCCGTTGGACATGGAAGGCGAACTGGTCTTGTCTTGGGGCCAGTCGCTGTGGGTGCGAACCATTGGCCGAACGGTCCGCGACGCGCAGGGCGGAATCGTTCGCATCGAGGGCACTTTGCAGGATCTTTCGCGCCAGCGCCAGGCCCAGCAAGCCAGCCAGCTCAACGCGGCCAGGGATGCAGCGCTTGAAGACTCGCCTGACGCTGAGAACCATGCAGCCCTGCTGCACCTGCAACTGCGCCATGTCACCGACCGGTTGCACGCGTCGGAACAGCAATACCGCATGCTGTTCAACGAGCATCCTCATCCGATGTGGGTCTACGACAAAGAGACGCTGGAGCTGCAGGCGGTGAACCATTCCATGGTGCTGCACTATGGCTACTCCGAGGCGGAACTGCTGGGCATGCGCATGACCGACCTTTGGCCCGAGGAACGGCGCGAAGCCATCAAGGCTGCCATCGATGCCACCAATATGAACCGGCGCAGCCGCCCGGTGATCAGTCGCCACATCACGAAGACGGGCGAATTCGTGGACATGGAAATCACCGCGGGCAGCATCAGCTTCAACGGCAGGCCAGCACGCCAGGTGTTGGCCACCGACGTTACCGAACGACTGCGTACCGAACGCGAGCTGGCCCGCATGAGCCGTGCCCACCGCCTGCTCAGCGCATGCAATGAGGCGCTGGTGCGCGCCACCTCGGAGGCAGCGCTGCTGCAGGCGATCTGCCAGATCGCTGTGGATATCGGCGGCTACCGCATGGGTTGGGTCGGCTTCGCACTGGACGATGAGCAAAAGCGCATCGAACCTGTGGCCCATGCGGGCTACAACCCCGACTATCTGGAAAAACTGTGTCTGTCGTGGAGCGAAGACCACCCCCATGGGCGCGGCCCGGCAGGCATGGCCATCCGTTCGGGCAAGCCCGTGATCATGCAGGACATCCGTCGCGAAGACCAATTTGGCGAATGGACGGAACGCATGCTGCAGCATGGTTTTCATGGGGTGATCTGCCTGCCCTTGCGTGGTCGCGACCGCACGTTTGGACTCTTTTATCTCTATGCCCCGGAGATCCTGCACATCAGCGCCGAGGAGGCCACGCTGCTGCAGCAGCTTTCAAACGACGTGGCGTTTGGCATTACCAACCTTCGCGCCCACCAGGCGCAGCAACGTCTGCAAGGCTCGGTACTCAAGGTAGCGGCCGCAGTGTCTGCCAGTACCGGCACTGAATTTTTTGTACAGCTTGCGCGCAACATGGCGGACGCGGTGGGCGCACAGGCGGGCTGCGTGGTGCGGCTATACCCCCAAGTCGAAGGACAGCCGCTGCGTGCGACCACACTGGCCGCTGTGATGGATGGGGTCATGCTGCCCACCGCCGATGACGACCTGACGGGAGCACCCTGCCTGCGGTTGCTGACACAGCGGGAGTGTGTGGTGACCGAGCGGGCGCAACAACTGTACCCCGATGCCCCCATGCTGCGGCGCGTTGGCGCACAGAGTTACGCGGGACAGCAGCTTTGCAACGCCGATGGTGAAGTGGTCGGCATGGTCTCGGTGCTGTTTCGCCAAGCGATGACCGAGACGGATTTCATCACCTCCACACTGCAGATCTTTGCCGCGCGGGCTTCAGCCGAGATCGACAGACAACTGTCCGACGCCCGCATACGCCACCAGGCGTCACTGCTGGATGAAGCCCAGGATGCCATCATGGTGCGAGATCTCGATCACCGCATCATCTTCTGGAACAAGAGCGCTGAGCGCCTGTACGGCAGGAGCCAACTGCAGGTGCTGGGTCAGTCGGTCGAGACGCTGCTGTACGAAGACACCACGCAGTTCCAGCATGCCGCGCAGGCGGTGCTGGAACATGGCGAATGGACGGGCGAGATCGTGCAGCGCCACCGCGACGGCACCATCTTTGAAGTCGAGGGCCGCTGGACGCTGGTGCACAGCGATGACGGGCAGCCCCAATCGATCCTGGCGATCCACACCGACATCCGCCAGCGCAAGGCCAGCGAGCGCGAGATCCAGCGCCTGGCGTTCTTTGACGCGCTCACCGGCCTGCCCAACCGCATGCTCCTCATGGATCGCATGCACCAGGCTCTGGCCACGGCGCAGCGGCGTCAGCAAGGCGGCGCACTGCTGTTTATTGACCTCGATAACTTCAAGACGCTGAACGATACCCTGGGCCACGACCAGGGCGACCTGCTGCTGCAACAGGTGGCCCAGCGCCTGAACACCTGTGTGCGCTCGGTGGACACCGTGGCCCGCCTGGGCGGAGACGAGTTCGTGGTGATGCTCGAAGAATTGAGTGCGCGGCCGCAGGAGCTGGCCAAGCAAGCACGTGGCGTCGCCGAAAAAATCCTCGCAATGCTGGACCTGCCCTATCCGCTGCAGAGCTACCAGTACCGCAGCACGCCCAGCATCGGCGTAGCACCGTTCACTGGCAATGAGACCAGCGTGGGCGAATTGCTCAAGCAGGCCGACCTTGCCATGTACCAGGCCAAGACCGCCGGTCGCAACACCATGCGCTTTTTCGACCCTGAGATGCAGGCCGTGGTGACTGCGCGCGCTGGGATGGAGAACGATCTGCGAGCCGCGCTGGCACAGGAACAATTGGTGCTGCACTACCAGCCACAAATGCACCACACGGGCCGCTGCGTGGGCGTGGAGGCCCTGGTGCGCTGGGCGCATCCGGAACGAGGCTTGATTGCGCCGGGCGATTTCATTTCGCTGGCTGAAGAAACGGGCCTCATTTTGCCGCTGGGCCGCTGGGTACTGCATACCGCTTGCAAGTTGCTGGCCGCCTGGCAGGCTGATCCCACCCTGAGCAAACTGACCATGGCGGTCAATGTGAGCTCACGCCAGTTTCGCCACGCATCCTTTGTGGACGACGTGGTGCGCGTTCTGGCCGTGACGGGCGCGCCAGCCTGCCGCCTCAAGCTTGAACTTACCGAAAGCGTTCTCGTCGATGACATGGAGGTCACCATAGCCACCATGACCGCGTTGCGCTCCCATGGCGTCTGTTTTGCACTCGATGACTTTGGCACAGGCTACTCCAGCCTGAGCTACCTCAAGCGCATGCCCCTGGACCAGCTCAAAATCGACCAAAGCTTTGTTCGCGACCTGCGAACCGACGCCAACGATGCGGTGATCGTGGACACCATCGTAGGTCTGTCACGCAGCATGGGGCTGCAGGTCATCGCCGAAGGGGTGGAAGCCCACGATCAGCGCGACCTGTTGATCGAGGCAGGCTGCATGCACTTCCAGGGCTATCTGTGCGGGCGCCCACTGGCAGTCGATGAGTTGGAGGCCTTTGTGAGGCCTTTGGTGGACTTAGCCTAAAAACGACAGTTGACCGCTTGTTTTCGCCCCGCGGGCTGCATGCGCTCGGGCCCTGGATTGTTTTTTCCAGCTTCACCGCGCGGGTGACAGCGCTATGCACTCGGCTGCACACCGTTGTTGTGCGTCCTGCCGCTGTTTGGAAGGTTTTTTTGATTCCTGGCCCTGACTTTGTCCACTATCTTCTCTTGATAGTTCTTATAAATACATAGTAGTAGTAGTAAAGGACGTGTCCTTCTGTGGACAATGGCATTTTTCCGAATGCTGACCAGCACTTAGATCACTGCCAACCATGTGCATCCGACCCTTCTCCTGCTGTCCTGCAGGCGGGGACAAAATTCGGCCAGTGAAGTTTTCTGTGGATAACCATCACTTTGATAGATAAATTTCCACAGGTCTGTCCACAAGCCCCACACTGTCGCCAAAGCAAAGCCCGACGTTCCTTGCCAAGAACGCCGGGCTGCTGCCGCAGTTTGGTTTCGGTTATTTCTGAGCCGGTGCCGCAGTGGGC
>JBKCTS010000364.1:0-4789 GCA_046318695.1 Acidovorax sp. | reverse complement strand
CCAGACCCCGCACGGTTCTTCGTCGTCGGAGAAGACGATGCCAACGGGGTGAAGGCTTTTCTGGATGCGCCACTGCCCGCGCTACCGGCTGGCGCGCTGAATCCTTACGATTTTGCATCTTGGGTTCAACAATTTGACGTTGCCCGTTCATGCTGAGACACACGCACACGTCAGCATCGCTGGGGCCTGTTCACCCATGTTGAACCTCCCTGCAACCCTGCTGCCCGCGGCTGTCACGGCACTGTTTCTGTGTTTCCCCGTGAGCCTAGCGCTCGCCAGCATCCTGATGCTGGTGATCGTACTGCTGTGGATTTTTGCCGGGAACTTGCGCGAACGCTGGCTTGCCGTGCGGGACAATCCGGTGGCGTGGGGAGCACTTTGCCTCTACGGCCTGATGTTGATGGGCGTGCTTTATTCCCCAGCCAGTTGGGATGAAATCGGCCTGCACCTGACCAAGTACCTCAAACTGCCGTTTGCGGTCGTTCTGATGTCGGTCATCAGCACCGACAAGTTGCAGCAACGCTGCTTTGATGCCTTTGTTTGGGCCATGGGATTCGTGCTTGCATCCACCTGGCTCAACGTGTGGTGGGATCTGCCGTGGTCAAAGACGCACAACCAGGGCTGGCATGTGACCCACCATGTGTTTGGTGACTACATCACCCAAAGCATCATGATGGCCTTCATGGTGCTGGTGGCGCTGGTGCGGATGCTGCACGCAGCCACGGCCTGGCGGCGGGCTGCATGGGCGGCTGTGGCTGTCCTTGCGGGCGTCAGCATCACCCACCTGTCGGAGGGGCGCACCGGGTACCTGCTGCTGTGCGTCATGCTCGCAGTGTTTGTGTTTTCGGCACTCAAGGGCCGCAACCGCTGGATCGCCGCCATCCTGGGCGTGGGTCTGACCGCCGGCATGCTGGCCAGCTCCGACCTGGTTCGCGAGCGGGTGCTGCTGGCCTACACCGAGGTGCAGCGCTCGGGCCAGGAGCAGGCAACATCCGTCGGCAACCGGATGTACCTCTACCGGATCACCCCTGAGCTGGTTGCTGAAAAACCCCTGATGGGCCATGGCACGGGGGCCTACCACTCCGAAATCTGCCGCTTTGTCGACATTCCGCAAGGCTGTCATGGGTGGATCAACTGGCACCCCCACAACCAGTACCTTTACTTTGCCGCAGACCACGGACTGCTGGGATTGGCAGCCTACGTGTTCATGCTGCTGGGCATGGTGTGGCTGGCGCGTCGCGCTGCATCGCCCGAAACGCGCGTGCTGCTCATCGGACTGGCCGCGCTGCTGGCCGTGAACAGCATGACGAACTCTCCGCTGTGGAGCGCGCGAGAGAGCCACTTTTTCACCTACATGATGGCCCTGCTCAGTTGCCGAATTCTGGCCCGGCCCGCGATGCGCCAAAATCCCGCACGGCCGCAAAATGACGCGGAGTCTTAGCGCAAAGCAGGCCCCAGCCGGGCCACCGCCTTGTTGTCTGGCGGCCAACAGGACCCTTTCATGAACCACCCCCCACAACCTCCTGTCCACACCATGCATTGGGACAACATCCCTGCGGTGGTCCTGCAAAAGCAGCGCGAGGTGTTTTCCGCGCTGGGCCTGCCGCTGCGGCAGGAAGCAGCCCACCGCGTTGCGCATGGCACCTGGATGAACAGCGTGGTCGAACGCATGCAGTCGCAAGACATCGTCATTTTTTGCGATATCGATGCCTTTCCCCTGAAGCGCTCGGCCTACGAGATGGCCGTGGCCCATGCAGAGCGGGGAGCGATCTTCGGGCTTTCGCAGTTCTCCAACCACAAAAAAACCACCGAGACCTATGCGGGGCCGATGTTCATGGCGTTTCGCAAATCGGTGTGGGAGCAACTGGGGCGGCCTGACCTGAAGTCATGCTCCGCCTGGGACGCCGCCGAAGGCATGTCGGTTCTGGCGCGCGAAAAAGGCGTGCCCCTGGTGCTGCACAAACCCACGGCCACGCTGATTTCCAAGTTCGCCCTGGGCAACGAGGGCGTGTTTGGCATCGGCACGTTCTACGGCGACAACGACTTCTTTCACCTGTTCGAATCCCGCGAGCCCGCCTACGAACAGCTCCTGGTGGCCGTGGCCGATGACGTGGTTGCACAGCGGCCGCTGCACTTTGCGCGCTACCTGGAGGCAGCGATCGCGCTGCAGCAAAACGGCGGCGTGGCGCCCAAGAAAAAGCGGCGCTGGTGGCGGCGTCTGCTGGGCTGACGCGGGTGGTGCGCGCCATGCCTTTGCCCCTTGTCTTCATCAACCTCGACCGCGATGCCGAGCGGCGTGAGCGGCTGCAGGCCCAGCTCCAGCAGGTGCCGCTGCCCAGCCAGCGCTTTGCTGCCGTGTGGTGGGCCGATGTGCCCGCCGCCCAGGCGCAGCAGTGGTACAGCCAGGCGCTGAATGCGCGCCAGTACTACAAGCCCCTGCGCAATGGCGAAAAAGGCTGCTACGCCAGCCACATCGGCGCCTGGCAGCAACTGCTGGCCAGCGATGCCCCCGCCCTGGTGGTGCTGGAAGACGATGTGCGCCTGACCCCGCAGTTCACCGAAGTCATTGACGCCATCGCCGCGCTGAAGGAGCCGTGGGACATGGTCAAGCTGCTGGGACGCGAACGGGAAAAAACCCGTTCGCAGCGGCCGCTGACACCCGGCACCGCGCTGGTGGACTACGCCCGCGTGCCCAGCATGACGGCCGGCTATGTGGTCAGCCGCGCCGGGGCCGCAAGGCTGCTGGCGCACCGCCAGCCCTTTGGGCGGCCGATCGATGTGGACCTGCGCTTTTGGTGGGAGTGCGGCGATCTGCGCATCCTGGGCGTGTACCCGGCGGCCATTGAACTGGACGACACCAGCATGGTCAGCTCGATCTGGCAAGAGCGCGACACCCTCACGCCGGTGCAGCGCTGGCGCAAGTTGCGAATGAAGCTGGCGCTCACCCTGGGCAACGCCTGGCACCGCCGCCGCGTGCCCAGGCTGTAGCCCGCCTATTTCACCAGGGACGCGCCCGGGTGGGCTGTGATGCGGTGCGCTGGCAAGGCGCGACAACGCTGAGGGCCCGTGCCTGCAAGGAGGAGCAACACCGCGTGGCGCTCCAAAAGCGGCGCTGGCAAGTGCATAGCGCTGTCACCCGAAAGCTGAGGCTGCGAAAACAACGCAAGGCTTGAGTCCGTGCGGCGTGCGGGACAAAAACAAGCATGGCGCTCTCACCCCAAAGGTGAGGCTGCGAAAACACCGCAAGGCCCGAGTCCACTCGGCGTGCGCCAAGATGACAAGCGGTCAACTGCCGTTTTTAGGGTCAGTGGCCGGTGGACACCTTTTCGCCAGCCCGCAGGCGGTATTCGGTGCCGCAGTACGGGCATCGCGCCTGCCCCGTGTGGGCCACATCCAGGTAAACACGGGGGTGACCGTTCCACAGCGCCGTGCCCGATTGCGGGCTGGGGCAAGCGACGCCGCCCCGCGAGTCGAGGTCCTTGGCTTGTAGTTCAACGATTTTTTGAGACATTGCGTCGTTTTCCAGTGATCAAAAAGAGGTGCAAGCCCTGCAATGCCACACTGCACGGACGGGCCGCATTATCGCGCGCGCGCCTGGGCCAACTCGCGCAGGTAGAAGGTCTGCACTTGGGCCGTCTTGGCCTCGACGCTGAACGCTTCCATGGGGCGGTTGATGCGCGGCGGGCGTTGCGCGCACTGCGCCTTCAGGGCTTCGGCCAGTGCTGCGGCGTCCTCCAGCGGCACCATGTGCGCTCCCAGCGCAGCGCTCAGGTGCGTGGCTCCCTGCGTCTCGGTGGCAACGATGGGGAGCCCCGCCGCCATGGCCTCCAGAAAGACCAGCCCAAAGGGCTCGTCGCGTGCAGGGCTGACAAAGCCGTCGAACGCAGCCAGCCAGTCGGCCGGTTGCTCGGAAAACCCCGGCAGGATGACGTGGGGTACACCGCGCCGGCGTAGCGCTTCCAGTTCCGCGCCACGACCGACGATGACCAGGTAGGCGTCCGGCAAACCGGCACGCTCGAAGGCGTCCAGCAGCAGATCAAAACCCTTGCTGCGGTCCATGCGCCCCAGGGCGCCAAACACCCAGGCATCCGGCGCGATGCCGTGCTGGGCGCGCAAGCGCTGGCGTGCATCCGCAGCAGGCCGGTAGGGCAGCGTCCAGTTGTCGATCTGCGTGGTGTGCGCCCGCAGCGGCGCGGGGATGGCATCCATCTGCCAGCTGGCAATGGCTACCAATGCATCCAGCCGCGCGTGCTGCTGCGGTTTGTAGCAAATGTGCAGGGTGGCCACCCGCAGCACCTGCCCTTGAAGCTGTGACAGCCCGGCCAGGGCCTTACACCCATCGCTCAGGTGCGCATGGGCTACGTCCGGGCGCAAGCGCTGCACCAGGCGGCGGGCCTGCCACCGCCCCAGCCACCTGCCCACCCACAGAATCCGCACCCGCGGGTCCACCCGGTGCGCATAACCGCCTGCCTGGCCGCTTTGTGCCGACCTGCGCAAAATTAGTGTGACCTCGTGGTGCTCCGACTGCGCATTGGCCAGCTCGATGGCGTGTCGCTCGCTGCCGGCAAAGTTGCGGGTCAGCAGCAGGTGGACGATGCGCATAGAGGAAGATCGCTTGATACCGCTGTGCCGCAGCGCCACCGGCCTCGCCAAAACCCCGCGCTGACGGCGTACGGCGGGGGCTGGCGCTGTGATTCAGGCCTGGGTCAGACCTTGGTGAGCCAATGGCCGTACTTGGGATTGCGGCCGTTGACGATGTCAAAGAAGGCGCTCTGGATCTTCTCGGTGA
>JBKCTS010000363.1:0-13347 GCA_046318695.1 Acidovorax sp. | reverse complement strand
GCGGCGCACCCCGTCTGCGAGCACCGCAGGTTGCCCGAAGCGAATCGCAGGGACGCAGACAGCGGGAGCGCCTTTTCTTTGCTGACTTTCTTTTGGCGAAGCAAAAGAAAGTGAGTCGCATGCCGGGCGACTCCCGGCTTCTGGCCTGAAATCAGGCACGCGGTGGTTACCGGCCAAGCGGGCTTCGACGGGCTCAGCCTGAACGGGTGGGGGGCGACAGGCTTCGACAGGCTCAGCCCGAACGGTGGGGGGTGGCGTCGAGGCTTCGACAGCCTCAGCCCGAACGGTGGGGGGGTGGCGCCGAGGCTTCGACAAGCTCAGCCCGAACGGGCCGGGGGGCACGGGCTTCGACGGGCTCAGCCCGAACGGGCGGAGGGTGGCGCCCCCAACGGCAGCGACACCAGCTCCGCCAACAACGCCGCCAGCGCCTGCCCCGCCGCCTCCACCACGGCCCGCCCCTTGGGCGCGGTAGCCGCATTCGCCTGCCCCACCGCGCCGCTTGGGTGGTAGTCCTCGATCGCCCAGCCCATCTTGGCGCTCTTGCCATTGCCCAGGATGGCGTAGCGCTGCGCCCTGTCCTGCGCGGTGGATCGGAAGTCTTGCGCGTGCTCCATGTGCACGGTGCCGGGCGCCAGGTGCAGCATCATCGACGTTTCGATCTCGCCCGCGTGGATGCCAAAGCGGTGCTCGGCCGCGCTGAACTGGCCCGATACCGCATCGGGCAGCGGCAGGCTGAACCAGCTGGCGCTGTACACCAGCAGGCCGTGGCGCTGGCGCAGTTCGCGGGCCACGATGTCCATCACGGCCACGTTGCCGCCGTGGCTGTTGAAGATCAGCAGCTTCTTGATGCCCGCTCGCGCCACGCACGCGCCCAGCTCGGTCCAGAGCGCCATCACCGTGGCGGGGGACAGGGTCAGCGTGCCCGCAAAGCCTTGGTGCTCAGTGCTCAGCCCCACGTTCTGCGGCGGCAAAAACAGCACGGGCAGGGCGGCTGGCAGGTGCGGCAGGGCCGCATCGATCACGCCTTGCAGCAAGGTGGCATCCACCGACAACGGCAGGTGCGGGCCATGCTGCTCGACGGCGGCCACCGGCAACACGGCCACGACCTGCTCTGCCTGGCCGCTGGCCTGCAACGCCGCAAAGTCGCGGCTCGAGAGTTCTGCCCACCAGCGGGAAGGCAAGGCGGGCGGGGCGGGTTGGGGCGCGGCGGCAGCAGTCATGCCGCGATGTTAGGGCCTGTTGAACCTAAAAACGGCAGTTGACCGCTTGTTCTCGTCCCGCACGCCGCATGGACTCAAGCCTTGCGTTGTTTTCGCAGCCTCACCTTTGCGGTGACAGCGCTATGCACTCGCCAGCACCTCTTTTGGAGCGCCATGCCGTGTTGCTCCTCCTCGCAGGCACGAGCCTGCCGCGTCGTCGCGCCTTGCCTGGCGCCCCAACAGCAGCGCTGGCAAATGCATCCAACTGCCGTTTTTAGGTTCAAGCCCGCGTCACGGTCGCAGCCGCTGGACGGGGCAGCGCGGCGCAAGGCCAGCACCCAGCACCGCAGCCCCGTCCACCGCCCGTCCCGCTACCATCAGCGCATGACCCAAGACCTGTTCCGCCAAGACGCCTACCTGCGCGAATGCAGCGCACACATCACCTCTCTGTTGCCCGATACCGGCGGCATCGTGCTGGATCAGACGGTTTTCTACCCCCTGGGCGGCGGCCAGGCGGGCGACAGCGGGCACCTGGTGCTGCCTGGCGGCATCACCATCGCCATTGCCGACACCCGCAAGGGCAAGGACGCCGAAGGCCACCCGACCAGCGACATCGTGCACCTGCCCGCCCCCGGCCAGGAAGATCGGCTCGCCCAACTCGCCGTGGGCATGCCGGTGACGGCCCGCATCGACTGGGAGCGCCGCCACCGCATGATGCGCCTGCACACCACATCGCACCTGCTGTGCCATGTGGTGCCGCAGCTGGTCAACGGCTGCTCCATCACGCCCGACTACGCGCGGCTGGACTTTGCGATGACGGATCCGCTCGACAAGGACACCCTGACCTCGGCCATTGCAGCGCTGGTGGCGGCAGCGCACCCGATCACGGTGGCCTCGATCAGCGACGACGAGCTGGACGCCAACCCGGCCCTGGTCAAAAGCATGAGCGTGCAGCCCCCGCGCGGCACCGGACGCATCCGCACCATCCGCATTGGCGGCGACGGCAGCGCGCCGCTGATCGACCTGCAGCCCTGCGGCGGCACGCATGTGGCCAATACGTCGGAGATCGGCGCGATTGTGGTGACCAAGATCGAAAAGAAAAGCGCCACCACCCGCAGGGTCGTGCTGGGCTTTGCCCCGTGAGCGACATCCGTTGCCAACTCTCTTGCAGCCCCCGACCGTTGATCCGTTGGACGGCCCTGATCCCCTTAGTGACTTGGGGTACTTGCCGCGGAGCCGAACGGCGAAAATGACGTATTGCGCCCTGGGCGGTTGCGCGCAGTCCTGACCGCCGCCGCCCCCACCGCAACGCCCCCGAACCAGCCTACCGGGCCCTGTGCCTGCATCGTCCATGCCGTTGTCCCTCTCCTCGATACCGTTTGCCCAACTGCGCCAGCACCGCTGGGCACGCCCAGCCCTGCGCGCGCTGGCGGCTCTGCTGGGCGTGTGGCTGCTGGCCTGGCTGCTGGTGCCGCCGCTGGTCAAGTCGCAGGTCGAGCGCCTGGCCAGCGCCAAACTGGGCCGCACCGTGACCGTGGGCGCGGTTGACTTCCGCCCCTGGACGCTGGAGCTGTCACTGAACGAAGTGGCCGTGGCCGGGGCCAACGGCGATGGCCCACCGCAGCTCACCATCGGGCGCATCTATGCCGATGGCGAGCTGCAGTCGCTGCTGCGCCTGGCACCTGTGGTGGACGCCTTCACGCTGGACAAGCCCGTGCTGCGACTGCGCCACCTGGGTGGTGGGCGGTACGACGTGGACGACATCCTCGCCACGCTGGCGGCAAAGCCGCCGGGCGATGCCAGCCAAGGTCACCCGCGTCTGGCGCTGTACAACCTGACGCTGACGGGCGGCAGCATCGACTTCAGCGACGATAGTGCGCCCGGCGGCAAGGCGCACGAAGTGCGCGACCTCGCGCTGCGCGTGCCGTTCCTGAGCACGCTCAACACGCACCGCGAAGTCCGGGTCCAGCCCTACCTGTCGTTCGCGCTCAATGGCAGCCGCTTTGATTCGTCGGCGGCGGGCACTCCGTTTGCACACACCGGCCCCAGCGAAGCCACCGTGCGCTGGGATGGCCTGGACCTGACCCCCTACCTGGCCTACCTGCCCGCCGACCTGCCGGTCAAGCTGCACAGCGCCCAGCTGGACATGGATATGAAACTGGCGTTTGAACAGCAGCCTCGCATGGCCGTCAAACTCGCCGGCACCCTACAGGCCCGCGGCGTGCGCCTGAGCGACCGGCGCGATGGCGACCTGCTGTCCTACCAATCGCTCAAGATCGACATGGCCGATGTGCGGCCGCTGGAGCAGGTGGCGCACCTGAACCTGGTGGAACTGACCGCCCCGGTGCTGACCCTGGCACGCAACGCCGCAGGCCAGCTGAACGTGGCGCAGCCTGCCCCCCAGGCGGCCGACCCAGGTGCGCCCGCCATCCCTGCCAAGCCAGCCGCCGCAACACCCAGCCCCTGGGCCGTGCGCGTGGACAAGGCGGCAGTGCGCGCAGGCACGGTGCGCTGGGCCGACCAGGCCGTGCGCCCTGCCGCTGCGCTGCAGGCCTCTGAAGTCGGGTTCGAGCTGGCCGACCTGGCACTGCCGCTGGCCAAACCCTTCACCTTCAAGGGGGCGCTCAGGCTGCAAGACGGTAGCCTGAGCTTCGCGGGCGAAGCCAGCCACCGCCATGCCCGCCTGGGCGCATCCCTCAAGGCAATGTCGCTGCAACCGGCAGCGCCCTACCTGGCGCAGGTGCTGGAGCCCACCCTGTCGGGCCAGATCACCGGCGACTGGGGTCTGCAGTGGGACGCGCCCGCGCCGCGCGAGTCGTCCGGGCCAGAGCCAACCAACACCCGCAGCACCAGCGGCATCACGCTGACGGCAGGCCCGCTGGCGCTGGAAAAGTTCGCGCTGCGGCAGGGCAAGACCACGCTCGCCAGCCTGGACCGGCTGGCGGTGGAAGGCGTGCGGGTGCCACTGGACGAGCGTACCGCCACGCTGGGCCGCCTCGCCGTGGTGCAGCCCCAGGTACATGTGGAGCGCGCTGCAGACGGGCGCTGGATGTTTGAGCGGTGGCTCAAAGCCCCCGCCGCCACGCCGCCGGGCAGCGACTCTGCACCGTCCAACGCGGCGGCAGGGGCCGATGCAGCCATCGCCAGCACACCCCCTTCCAGCGCGTCCGCCAAGGCCACTGACCCGGCGTGGAAGATCCGCGTGGCCGACTTTGCACTCGACCGTGGCGCTGTCAGCTTTGCCGATCGGGCCCAGCCGAGGCCCGTGGCGCTGGAGGTCTCCGGCCTGCAGGTGGCGGCCACCGATTGGGCCAGCGATGGCAGCCAACCCAGGGAGTTTGCGCTGTCCGCCCGAACCGCCGCACCGGCTCAGGCCGGGCGCAACCCTGCAGCGCCAGGCAAGCTCGACTTCAAGGGCACGCTGGCCATGCAGCCGCTGGCGCTGCAGGGTCGGCTGGACCTGGCCCGCTTACCGCTGCATGCGCTCGACGGCTATCTGGCCAGCCAGTTCTCGATCGAGCTGCTGCGGGCCGAGCTGGGCCTGCAGGGACAGTTGACAGTGTCGCAATCCGCACAGGGCACCAGCCTGCGCCTCATGGGCGACGCGGCGGTGGATGCGCTGCGGGCCGATAGCACCGCTGCGTCCACCCCCAAGACCGAGGCGCAGGTGGGCCGCGAACTGGTCTCCTGGAAAAACCTGAACCTGCGCGGTCTATCGGTAGCAACCACCCCGAATACGCCGCCCCGAATTGAGATCAAGGAAACCAGCGTCATCGACCTGTTTGCCCGGGTGACGGTCAACGAGCTGGGCCGCATCAACCTCAGGGACATCGCCATGCCACCCGCGCAGGTGCAAGCCCAGTCGCAGACGCGCGCCGCCGAATCTGCCGCCAGTGCCGTGGCACCGGGCGCTGCCACACCGGCCACCACCAGCGCATCCGCGTCGGCCAGCGCAGTGACATCCACCGCAACATCGGCTGCGCCCGTGACCACGGCAGCGCCCGACCCGCTTGCGCCCATCGTGGTGTCGGGGCCCGTCAGCGTTGTGAATGCCCAGGTGATTTTTTCGGACTTCTTCATCCAGCCCAACTACTCGGCCAACCTGACCGAGCTCACCGGGCGGCTGGGCAGCTTCTCGTCGCAGTCGGGCAGCGGCGAACCGGTGCTGGCCGACCTGGAGCTGCGCGGGCGGGCCGAAGACTCGGCCTCTATCGAAATCATCGGCAAGCTCAACCCCCTGGCCAAGCCACTGGCGCTTGACATCACGGGCCGCCTGCGCGACCTGGATCTGCCGCCGCTGTCGCCCTACTCGGTGCGCTATGCGGGCCACGGCATCGAACGCGGCAAGCTCAACATGGACGTGAACTACAGCGTGCTGCCCAGCGGCCAACTCACGGCGAGCAACCGGCTGGTGCTGCAACAGCTCACATTCGGCGAGGCCGTTCCCGACGCACCCGGCAGCCTGCCAGTGAAGCTGGCCGTGGCCCTGCTGGCCGACCGCAACGGCGTCATCGACCTTGACCTGCCCATCAGCGGCTCGCTCAACGACCCGCAGTTTCGCCTGGGGCCCGTCATTGGCCGCATCATCGTCAACCTGATTGGCAAGGCGCTGACCTCGCCGTTCAGCCTGCTGGCCAGCGCACTGGGTGGCAACGGCACCGAACTGAGCCAGGTGCCGTTTGCGCCCGGCAGCGCCGCCCTTACGCCCGAGGCGCAGGCCAGTCTGACCAAGGTGGTGGCAGCCCTCAACGACCGGCCCGCCCTCAAGCTCACGGTGACCGGCACCGCCAGCCTGAAGGAAGAGCGCGAGGGCCTGCAGCGCGAACACCTTCGCCAGCGGGTGCTGGCCGAAAAGCGCCGTGCCAACCCATCGGACCTCTCGCCGGTGTCTGAGGCCGAGTACCCCGCCCTGCTCAAGGAGGTTTACCGCCGCACCGATATGGCCAAACCGCGCAACCTGGTGGGCCTGACCAAGGACCTGACCACCGCCGAAATGGAGGCGCTGCTGCTGGCCAGCCAGCCCGCCACCGAATCCATGGCGGCCGAACTGGCGCAAAGCCGCGGCCAGGCCGTGCGCGCGTTTCTGGTGTCGCAAAAACTGCCACCTGAGCGGCTTTTTCTGGCAGCACCCAAGGTGCACGCGGTGCCCGATCAGTGGACGCCGCGCGCCGATCTGAGCCTCAAGGTGGAATAGGCCGTGCGGCGCAGCACAATGGCGCGGCTATTGGCTGCCACAAAATCGCCCTATGCCCTGGCCCGCATGGCACCCACGCATCCTCGCGAGGGAGCTGAAAACCTTCCTGACGAAATGCTCTGGGCGGCCTGGAACCAACCGCGCCGCACCTGCTCCCACACTGCAACCATGCTCCACCGTCTGCTGAACCGCCTTGCAGTTACTCTGCTTTTGATAGCTACCAGCGCTTACTGGACAAGCGCGAGTGCCCAATTTCTCTCTAAACTTATCGGCGCGGGCGGTAGCGTGGTCACCACGCCCCATGTGCGCGCCGAGCTGCTGGCGCACGCGCCGCAGGGTGTGGCCCCGGGGCAGCCGCTGTGGCTGGGGCTGCACATCACGCACCAGCCCGAGTGGCACACCTACTGGAAAAATCCGGGCGATTCGGGCCTGCCCACCGAGCTGGCCTGGACCCTGCCTGCCGGGCTGGAGGCTGGCGAGCTTGCCTGGCCCGTGCCGCGCAAGATCCCGATCGGCACGCTGGCCAACTACGGCTACGAGGGCACGGTGCTGCTGCCCGTTCCTGTCACGGTGGCCAGCAGCTTTGCCCCCGGCGCGCAGGCGCAGGACCACACCCTGCGCCTGCGGGCCTCGTGGCTGGTGTGCCGCAAAGAGTGCAGTCCTGAAGAAGGCGAATTCACGCTGCAACTGCCCGCCAGGCGCACCACGGCCCTGCACGGCGCGGCGTTCGACGCGGCCCTGAAGGCGCAGCCCCGGCCGGTGGTGGCGGGCACGGCCGGGGCCATCCCCGACAGCCAGGCACAGATCGTGGACGGCCCTGCGCTGCAGGTGAGCGTGCAGGGCCTGCCCACGGCCCTGCGCGGCAAGCTGCTGGACCTGTTCCCCGAGACGCCCGAAGTCATCGACAACGCCGCAGAGTGGAGCCAAAGCTGGAACGGCAGCGTGTGGACGGCGCGCATCCCGCTGGCCGCGCAGCGCAGCAACAGCCCCAGCCTGATGCCTGTGGTGCTGGCGGTGCAAGACGGCGGCCATGGCGCCCGCGAGGGCTACCGCGCCGAGCTCAAGGTGCTGGGCACCTGGCCTGCAGCGGCCAGCACGGTCACGGTGTCGCCCGCGCTGGAGGCGGCGCTCCAGGCCAACGCGGCCGGGCAGGCGGGGGTGGCGGGTGCCGTGCCTGCGCCCACGGGTGCATCGGACCTGTCTCTTGCAGCCGCCTTGCTGGGCGCGCTGCTCGGCGGCCTCATCCTCAACCTTATGCCCTGCGTGTTCCCGGTGCTGGCGATCAAGGTGATGGGCTTCACGCAGCACGCGCAAGACCGGCGCGCCCACCGCGTCAGCGGGCTGGCCTACACGGCGGGGGTGGTGCTGTCGTTCATGCTGCTCGGCGCGCTCATGCTGGGCCTGCGTGCAGCGGGCGAGGCTGTGGGCTGGGGCTTTCAGCTACAGTCGCCCGCCGTGGTGGCGGGGCTGGCGGCGCTGTTCACGCTGATCGCGCTGAACCTGTCGGGCGTGTTCGAGTTCGGGCATTTCCTGCCCTCGTCGGTAGCCAGCTTGCAGGCTCGGCATGCCGTCGCCGCTGCGTTTTTGACCGGCGTGCTGGCGGTGGCCGTGGCATCGCCCTGCACGGCGCCGTTCATGGGCGCGTCGCTGGGCCTCACGGCCACCCTGCCTGCGGCGCAGGCCCTGGCCGTGTTTGCCGCGCTGGGCCTGGGGCTGGCGCTGCCGTATCTGGCGGCCAGCGTTGTGCCCGCCGTGGCGCACGCCCTGCCGCGCCCCGGCGCGTGGATGGACAGCTTCCGCAAGCTGATGGCCTTCCCGATGCTGGCCACCGTGGTCTGGCTGGTGTGGGTGCTGGGCCAGCAAAGCGGCATCGACGGCGCGGGCGCGCTGCTGATCCTGCTGGTGGGCATGGCGCTGGTGGTGTGGGCGCTGTCGCTGGCCGGGCGGGCACGGGTGTGGGTGGGCAGCGTGGCCGTGGCGGCCCTGGCGCTCATGCTGTGGGTGTTTGCGCCGCATGTAACGCGCGTGGCACCCGCTGAGCAAGTGGCGGCCGCGCCCGCAGGCGGCGCCAGCCCCGCAGCGGGCTGGCAGCCCTGGGCGCCTGGCGTGGCCGAAAGCATCGTCGCCAGCGGCCGCCCGGTGTTCGTGGACTTCACTGCCGCCTGGTGCGTGACCTGCCAGTACAACAAGAAAACCACCCTGGCCAACGCTGACGTGCTGGCCGACCTGCAGGCGAAAAACGTGGCCCTGCTGCGCGCCGACTGGACGCGCCGCGACCCCGCCATCACCGCCGCGCTGGCCGCGCTGGGCCGCAGCGGCGTGCCGGTGTATGTGTTCTACCGCCCCGGCCAGCCGCCCGTGGTGCTGACCGAGATCCTGACCGTGGACGAAGTGCGCCGCACCATCGCCACGCTGTGACCGTTGTTTGCCAACCCCTGAGGAGACATCTGCTATGAAGCTGCTTCGCCGCACCCTGATTGCCACCGCCGCCCTCGTCGCGCTGGGCGCCCAGGCCGCCGCCACCGTGGGCCAGCCTGCACCCGACTTTGCGCTGAAAGACACGAGCGGCAAAACCGTGCGCCTGTCGGACTTCAAGGGCAAGCACGTGGTGCTGGAATGGACCAACCCCGGCTGCCCGTTCGTAAAAAAGCATTACGACAGCGGCAACATGCCCGCCACGCAAAAAGACGCCGCCAGCAAGGGCGTGGTGTGGCTGTCCATCAACTCCACCGAAAAAGCCAGCAGCGACTACCTGGAGCCCGCCAAGCTCATGGCCTGGAAGACCGAGCGCAAATCGGCCCCCACTGCCGTGCTCATGGACGAGGAAGGCACCGTGGGCAAAAGCTACGGCGCGCGCACCACGCCGCACCTGTACATCGTCAACCCGCAGGGCCAGCTCATCTATGCGGGCGGCATCGACAGCATTCCGTCGGCCCGGGTGTCCGACATCGAAAAGGCCACCAACTACGTCAAGGTCGGCCTGGCCGAAGCGCTGGCGGGCAAGCCTGTTTCGGCGGCCACGACGCAGCCGTATGGCTGCAGCATCAAGTACAAGTCCTGAGGGTGCGATAGCGCAGTGGCATCAACGACTTGCGACCCCGCTACGCTTGCGGCCCCGACAGCATGATCCGCAGCTTCTGCCAGCGACGCTTGCGCTGCAACGCGGGAACCAGCCACACAATGTGCACCAACGCGTAGCCCAGCGCGGCGAACGTGAGCCCCAGCGTGGGCAGGCCCACCAGCAGCGGTATGCCGAGCGCCTGTATCCACCCGCCCATCGCCTCAACCGAAAAACCGCCGCCGGCGGGGTTCCAGGCGGGCAAAGACTGCTCTCCAGGCATCACCAGCGCCCCCATCTGGAATGCCAGCACGTACAGCGGCACCGTCGTGAGGGGATTGGTGTAGAGGGTCGCCACGCACCCGGCCACCACGTTGCCGCGCAGCCAGGCACACACCGCCAGCGTGCCCGGAATCTGTAGCGGCCCCGGAATCAGGCCGCAAAAAAGACCCGCCGCCACGCCACGCGCCAGCGGCTGGCGCTGGAAGCGGAACAAGGCACGCCTCTCCAGCCAGGGCTGCAGACCGGCAAACGGGCTGTTTTCCAGGTGGTTGCGCACCCGGGGCTCCAGCCCGCGCAGCCAGCGCCGCAAGGCACACAGCCGCCCCATCATGCGATCAGCGCAGCCGCTGTGCCCGCACCCCACAGGGCCGTGAGCGCGGCGAGCAGGCCGATATCGCGCTTATCGTTGCCTGAGCGGTAAGACATCACCGTGGCGGCGACCAAACCGACCAGCATGAACACCAACACCGAGTCGAGCATTTCCATCATGGGTCTCCGGTAGAGGGGCCTGCGGCCCTAAGCTGCTGACGAGCTCTTGGACTTGGAGCTGGACGAGCGCAGCGACAGGAGGATGGAACCGGCGATCAGCGAAGCCGTGACCAGCAGGGCATAGCCGATCGGGATCTTGTAGAAGTCGATCAGCAGCATCTTGCCGCCAATGAAGATCAGCACCAGCGCCAGACCATATGCCAGGAGGTGGAAGCGGTCTGCCAGATCAGCCAGCAGGAAATACAGCGCACGCAGACCCAGAATCGCGAAGATGTTGGCCGTGAGCACAATGAACGGGTCGCTGGTGATCGCGAAGATCGCGGGGATGCTGTCCACCGCGAAGATGATGTCGGTGGTGCCGATCAGCACCAGCACCACAAACAGCGGGGTGTAATGCTTGACGCCGTTGATCATGGTCGAGAGCTTTTCACCATCGAACTGATCGGTGATACGCATGCGCTTTTTGAGGAACCTGAGCACAGGGTTGGTAGAGATGTCCGATTCCTGCCCCGCCGCAAACCACATCTTGGCGCCCGTGATGACCAGGAACGCGCCGAAAACGTACAACAGCCAGTGGAAAGTGGCCAGTAGCCAGGCGCCGACCAAAATAAGCAGCGTGCGCAGCACGATGGCGCCGATGATGCCGATGATGAGCGCGCGCTTTTGATACTGGGGCTGCACCGCAAAATAGGTGAACAGCATCAGAAACACGAAGATATTGTCGATCGACAGGCTTTTTTCGACCAGATAACCGGTGATGAACTGCATCGACACCGTATTGGCCACCTCGCGTCCCTGGTTGCCGTCAAGGTACCACCACAGGCCCGCAACGAACACGAAGGCCAGCGAGAACCACAAAAGACTCCAGCGCGCCGCCTCACCCATCGTGACCTTGTGGGCGCCCTGGCGTTCCATCACCAGCAGGTCAATGGCGATGGCCACCACCACAAACCCCGCGAATCCCACCCACATCCACCACGTTCCTATCGTTTCCATGGTTTTTCTCCAGAAATCAATACCGTTTTCAGGCAAGGCGCCCGACCAAAGCCCAGACTGTACGCACGGAATTGAAGTCAACCAACAGGTCTGGCCGGTAGTATGACTTCTTTATTTACGAACCAAACCCATTGCTTTTAACTACTTTCACCGCATCCTTGCCGGTGGTGCGCGATACCGATGAGTCAGAGCTTCAACTACCGTCACCTTTTTTACTTTTGGGTTGTGGCCAAGGAGGGCGGCATTGCCCGCGCCGCTGAGCGACTGGACATGGCGATGCAGACCATCAGCGCGCAGGTACGCGAGCTGGAAAAGTCGCTCGGTGCCACACTGCTGCGCGCCGAAGGCCGCAACCTTGTGCTCACCGAAGCAGGCGTTGCTGCCATGCATGAGGCCGACCACATCTTCGCACTGGGGGAGCGCCTGCCGCTGCGAGTGCGTGAAGCCGCCAGCGGCCAGACCCTGCGGCTGAACCTGGGCATTTCCGACGGCATTGCCAAGCTGGCCGTGCACCGGCTGCTCACGCCCGTGCTGGACGAACCGCACCTTCGGCTGCTGTGCCACGAGGGCGAGTTCCAGCCCCTGCTGGGCGAACTGGCCCTGCACAAGCTGGATGCGGTGCTGGCAGACCGGCCAGCCCCGCCCAACCCGGCGCTGCGAACCACCAGCCAACTGCTGGGCACAAGCGCCATAGCCTGGTATGCGCCGTCGCAATGGGCCGAGGCCGCGGCGCAGCAATTCCCGCAGAGCCTGGCCGTGGTGCCGGTGTTGCTGCCCACCGAACACGCGGCCATGCGCGCACGCATCGACCACTGGCTGGAGCGCGAGCGCATCCGGCCCAGGATTGCCGGCGAGTTTGAAGACAGCGCGCTGCTGAGCACCTTTGCATCCACCGGCATGGGCGTGATGCCTGCCCCGGTGTCACTGAGCGCGCACTTGCTGCAAACACATGGCCTGGTGCAGGTTGGCACCACACACGACGTGCAGGAACAGTTTCACCTGATCTACAGCCCCCGCAAGGTCATGCACCCACTGCTTACCCGGCTGCTGGAGGCGGCAGCGGATGGTGCGCTGCTCAGCGACTGACCGCGGCTCGGTTCAGGGCCCGTCTGCCAGCGCGTGGGCCGCGTTGCCCAGGCCCAGGTCAGTGTCGATGATGCTTCGGTCGTTGAGCAGGGTTCGTGCGCGGCAGGGCGTAACCCTATATCCTCGCTGGCGTGCAGCACGCGCTCACGCAGCGCACCGGCCACCGCCCTTCACTTTTTCATGCCCTCGTCGTCATCCCTCTGGAGCCCCCTGCGCCAACCTGCTTTCCGGGGGCTGTGGCTTTGCGGCGGGGTGTTCTTTATTGGCAGCGGCATGCAGACCATGGCCGCTTCGTGGCTCATGGTGGAGCTGTCGGGCTCGTCGTTTCTGGCGGCGCTGGTGCAGACCGCCGTGTTCATGCCGATGTTTTTGCTGGCCTTGCCGTCGGGCGTGCTTGCCGACACCACCGACCGCCGCCGTCTGATCTCAAGCGCCCTGCTCACGCAGACGGGTGCCTGCGCCTTGCTGGCCCTGCTGGTGCTGAGCGGCTGGGGCGGCCCGGCGTCGGTGCTGGTCCTGGTGTTTGTGTGCGGCTGCTGCACTGCGGTACTGACGCCCGCATGGAACTCGTCGGTGATCGACCCCGTGCCCCGCGACGAATGGCCCCAGGCCATCACCGCCGTGAGCATTGCCTACAACGCCGCGCGCGCCGTGGGCCCCACACTGGCCGGGCTGGTGTTCGCGCGGCTGGGCGCAGGCTGGGTGTTCGCCGTCACGGTGGTCACCACACTGGTCATGTGGCAGTCCATCCGCCGGTGGCCTCCCAAAGCGCATGCGCCGTCCAAGCTGCCGGCCGAACGGCTGTGGGGCGGCACCTTGAGCGGCCTGCGCTTTGCCTGGCACTCGCGCTTGATCCTCGCGCAGCTGGTGCGCGTGATGGCGTTCAGCGCGGCGGGCTCCGCGCTGTGGGCGCTTTTGCCCGTGATTGCGCAGCGCCAGCTCGGCTCGGGCGCGCAGGGATTCGGCCTGCTCATGGGCTGCCTGGGTACGGGCGCGGTGGGGGTGGGCCTGGTGCTGGGCAAGCTGCGCGCACGCTTTGGCAT
>JBKCTS010000362.1:0-2572 GCA_046318695.1 Acidovorax sp. | reverse complement strand
GTTCCAGCCCGACTGACCCACGGCCCCGATCTGGAAGGGACGCGGCAGTTGTGACATGTCCAGCCGAAACCGCAAGTCGACCGTATGCGCGGCGTTCGTCTCGACCGCAGCTGCATCGGCAATTCGCCAGCGCGCAATCCGCTGCACCGCCGCCATGGCGTCGTTGTAGTCGTCAAAGTTTTGCCCCAGAACCACGCCGAGACCCGAGTTGGAAAAGGGCACGGTCGAGGTGTTGAGCCGCCATCGGCGCGTCAGGGGCTGGTAGCTCAGACGCAGGTACCGGGTGGCTTGGGCCACCTGCTTGTCGGTCCAGTACCACCGGTGGCGAAACACCTGCGCTTCGGCCACGAAGAACATCGGGATCCCCTTGTACAGCGCATCTTCGGCCAGATCGGGCAGGGCAAACTGAAGGTTGGTGCTGAGAAACAGGCCGTCATTGGTGCGGTCCAGCCGGAGTTCGGTGCTCTCTGAGGCCGCGGTGTCGGAGGGCGCTGCCCGGACGGTCGCATGCGCCATCAGCACAAGGAACATGGCGCATAGCAGCCAGCCACAAGCCCTCACGAACTCATGACGCTGGTTTTTGCAACAGTGCGTAAAAAAATCCGTCGTGGTCACCGACTGGATTGTCGAGGACGTGCGCACGGCTGTCCCAGGCGGCGGGTATTAAATGGCCCGGCGAGGGCAGCAAGACAGCATCGGTGTTGTGCGCAAGAAACGTTTGCACCTGCATGTCGCCTTCGGCGCGAAAGACCGAGCATGTGCAATACAGCAGGCGTCCCCCGGGGCGCACCAAGGGCCACAGGGCTGCCAGCAGGCCCGCCTGGATCTTGGCCAGCTGGGCAATGTCCGACTCGCGGCGCAACCAGCGCACGTCCGGATGGCGCCGAACGATTCCCGACGCCGTGCAGGGCGCATCAAGCAAGATCGCATCAAACAATTCACCACCGCAGTGCTGCTGCCACCAGGTTGCAGGCCGCGCCGCGTCGGCAACCACCACCTGGGCGTGCAGGCCGAGCCGCTCGAGCGTCTCGTTGATACGACTGGCGCGGACCGGATCGACTTCCAGGGCGGTAACCTCCAGCGGCATATCCGCCCCTGCGCACTCCAGAAGATGCGCCGTCTTGCCCCCGGGGGCTGCACAGGCATCGAGCACGCGAAGCGGCTGGCCAGCGTCCATGCCGTCGAGCAGCAGCCCCGCGGCGCGCTGCGCCGCCGCGTCCTGCACGGATACCCAGCCTTGCGCAAACCCGGGCAGTGCCTGCACGGGAACGGGACGCTCCAGAATCAGTCCGCACTCACCCACAGGGCTTGCACCTAAATTGATAGCATCCAGTGCACTACGGTAGAGCGTGATCGTGCATTTTTGTTGGTTTACGCGCAAGGTCATGGGCGCATGGGCATTGTTGGCAGCCAGGATGCGCTCCCAGTCAGCCGGATGGTCCTTTCGCAAGAGGTCAATCCACCAGCGCGGATGGTTCAAGCGGGCTTGCGGGTCGCCGTCGGTGGCCGCTACCAGCGCGTCCCGCTCGCGCAGAAAACGCCGCAGGCAGCCGTTGATGAAAGAGGCCTGGCCACGCGTGGCTGGATCGTGTTTGGCGGCCTCGACGGTCTGGTTGACCAACGTGAACGGCTCGTACGGGGACTGCGCGGGGTCCCAGCACAGCGCAAGCGCCGTGCACAGCAGCGCATCGGCCGCCTGGGGAGGCGTGCGCGAAGCCAAATGGCGTCGAAGGGCTTGGGCCCGGCCCAACTGCCGCAGCACCTGGAACAGGAGCGACTGCACGCCGGGGCGCAAGTCGGGATGCACGGCGGCGAGCGCGGCTGTGCCCGACTTCCCGCCGCGGATGGCCTGCAGCGCCTTCGCGACCTGCGCAAGCTGCCGCCACAGCGCGATGGAACCGTCGGCCAATGGTTGCGCCCCCGGGGACGGCTCAACAGCACGGTCGGAACGCGCACCCAAGGGGCGGCGTGGGGAAGAAGGATGGGGCATGGTGTGGATCGGTCTTAAGCGGGCTCAAAGGCCGCTGGCGGCCTTAAAGCCAAAAAGCCGGGCCAGCACGCTCGCCGGGAACTGTGCGATCGCCTCGTTGTACTGCCTGACCGCACCGTTGAAGATCTCAACGGCCTGGTTGGCATGGGCCACGTTCTCGACCCAACGGTTCTGCCAAGGCATCACGCCGTGCTGGGCTGTAGGTTGGGACGCGCCCATCGTGCCGGGCATCTCATCGGCCCGATGGGCGCGTCCGGGCGGTTCGCCAGCCGCAACAGTCGGGTCAACGTCGTTTTGCGCGGCAGGGCTCGCATGGTGGTTCACGGCAGCCCCCCAGCACGCGTGCAGCCCGGTTCGGGCAGCTGCCAGCGCAGCGAGCACATCCGGCTGCAGTGGCCGCGCACGGGCGGCGGTCAGCGAGGCGCCCAACTGCGCCGCAGCGCCTTCCAGGGCGGTGATCGGGTCATCGGCTTGGGCGGCCGGCATCGCAACAGCAGCCTGGCCAGGAGCCTGCGCCGCAACCACCTCGGCAAGCAGGGCGAGCAGGCGTTGCATGTGCGCGTCAAAGCCACCGAACGTCTG
>JBKCTS010000361.1:0-7125 GCA_046318695.1 Acidovorax sp. | reverse complement strand
AGGCCCGCGTGAGCGTGGCGGCCGAGGTGGCCTTGCAGACGAGCAGCCTGCGCACCTGCCTGCTGCAACTGGACGTGGCCGAGCGGGATGCGCGTTCGCGTGAGGAGACCGCGCGCCTGTCGGCACTGAGCGAGCGTGCCGGTTTCACCGCCCCGGCCCCGGCCGCGCTGGCCCGTGCCAGCGCTGCCGAGGCACGGGCCCGCCTGTCGCAGCAGCGCACGCAATGCGATGTGGATACCAAGGCCCTGGTGGCCCTGACCGGCTGGGAGGAGCCGCGCCTGCGCGCCCGGCTTGCGGCCCAGCCTGCGCCGGTGGCACCCGATGCGTTGTTTGCCATGGCCGCCCTGCCAGCACAGGTGCTGGCCCAGCGGCCCGATGTGTACAGCGCCGAGCGCGACGTGGCCGCAGCCAGCGCCGATGTGGGCAGCGCCCAGGCACAGCGGTATCCGCGTCTGGCGCTGTCTGGTTCGGTGGGTGCTGCGTCGGTACGCACCGGCGGGGTCACGACCGATCTGACCACCTGGACCATAGGCCCGCTGGCGCTGAGCGTGCCGCTGTTGGACGGCGGCCGCCGCGCCGCGCAGGTGGATGCTGCCCAGGCCCGCTACGACGAGGCCGTCGCCCTGTACCGGGCGCGGGTGCGCCAGGCGGTGGCCGAGGTCGAGCAGGCCCTGGCGCGTCTGCAGGGCACGGCCGATGGCAACGCCAGCGCGGGCGTGGCCGCCCAGGGCTACCGCGCGTCGTTGGAGGCCACCGAGGCCCGCTGGCGCAGCGGCCTGGCCAGCCTGGTCGAGCTTGAGGACGCCCGCCGCACAGCCCTTGCCGCCGAAAACGCGCTGGTGGCTCTGCAGCACGAGCGCATGGCCGCCTGGGTGGCGCTGTACCGCGCGGCCGGGGGAGGATGGAATGAGTCAAGCACCCCGTAAGTCACTGTGCGCCGCCCCCCTCTCACGACCCGCGGCGCGCATCGGGAATGCTGCGCCCCTGGCGCGGCGGGGCGGCCCTTGCACGGGGGCACTGGCCGGGGCCGCGCCCGCTTCATCCCCTGCCGATGGCGCGTGGCGACATGGAAAGCGGATATGAATTTTTCAGGACAAAAGCCCATGCAAGTTTTCTTTTCTTTCAAGCGCTCGCCCACCGCCGTTGCCGTGATCGCGGTCTGCTTGCTGGCCGTGGGCGGCGCCCTGGTGTTCTCAGGTGCATCGCGTGCGGCCAATGAACCCAAAGCGGCCCATGCACAGCGCCCGGCCCTCACGGTGAGCACGGCGCAACCCCAGCGCACCTCGATGCCCATCCGTCTGGCCGCCAATGGCAGCATCGCTGCGTGGCAGGAGGCCCTCATCGGAGCCGAAGCCAACGGATTGCGCCTGACCGAGGTGCGTGTGAATGTGGGCGATTTGGTCAAGGCCGGGCAGGTGCTGGCGACCTTCTCGTCCGACACGGTGCAGGCCGAAGTCGCCCAGGCGCGCGCGGGCCTGCTGGAAGCGCAGGCCACGGCAGCCGAAGCAGCCGCCAATGCCGAGCGGGCACGCTCCCTGCAAGCCACCGGCGCGCTCAGCCAGCAGCAGATTCAGCAGTTTGTCACCGCCGAGCAGACCGCGCAGGCCCGGGTGGAAGCCGCCCGCGCATCGCTGAATGCCCAGCACCTGCGTCTTCGCCACACACAGGTGCTGGCGCCCGACAGCGGCGTGATCTCGGCCCGCACCGCCACCGTGGGCGCCGTGGTGGGCTCGGGCACGGAGCTGTTTCGCATGGTGCGCAAGGGCCGCCTGGAATGGCGCGCTGAAGTCACCTCCACCGAGCTGCGCCGCATCAAGCCCGGCGACAAGGTGATGGTGACCGCTGCCAGCGGCGCGACCGCCGAGGGCACGGTGCGCATGATCGGGCCCACGGTGGACCCGCAGACCCGCAACGGCCTGGTGTATGTCGATCTGCCCGCCTCGGCGGGGGCGGGGGCGTCGGCCATCCTGGCGGGCATGTTCGCGCGCGGCGAATTCGCGCTGGGCCAAAGCGATGCGCTCACGGTGCCCCAGGAGTCGCTGGTGGTGCGCGATGGCTTCTCGTATGTGTTCGTCATCGGCCCGGACCAGCGCGTGCAGATGCGAAAGGTGAACACGGGGCGCCGCGTGGCCGACCGCGTGGAGGTGCTGTCGGGCCTGGAGCCGGGCGTGTCGATTGCCGTGAACGGCGCAGGTTTTCTCAACGATGGTGACCTGGTGCGCGTGGCGTCCACCCCGGCGGCGGTGTCGGCGGTTTCACCCGATGGTTTGATACAAAAAACGCCTGTTGCGCTGGTGGCTGTAGCATCGGTAGCTATCAATTCAGGAGCATTTGAATGAATGCCTCCGCCTGGTCGATCCGCAACCCGATACCGGCGCTGATGCTGTTTGTGCTGCTGACCTTCGGCGGCCTGCTGTCGTTCAACGCGATGAAGGTGCAGAACTTTCCGGATATCGATCTGCCCACCATTTCGGTGAGCGTGGCCCTGCCCGGAGCCTCGCCCGCGCAGCTGGAAAACGATGTGGCCCGCAAGATCGAAAACAGCATGGCGACGCTGCAGGGCCTCAAGCACATCTACACCAAGGTGCAGGACGGCGGCGTCACCATCACGGCCGAGTTCCGCCTGGAAAAGCCTACGCAGGAAGCGCTGGATGATGTGCGCTCAGCCGTGGCGCGCGTGCGCGGCGAGCTGCCCGGCGACGTGCGCGACCCCATCGTGACCAAGATGGACCTGGCCGCGCAGCCCGTGCTGGCCTTCACCATCGCCTCCATCCGCATGGACGAGGAGGCGCTGTCGTGGTTTGTGGACGACACCGTGGCCAAGAAGCTGCTGTCGGCGCGTGGTGTGGGGGCGGTCACGCGCGTTGGCGGCGTGGATCGGCAGGTGCATGTGGCGCTCGATCCGCTCAAGCTGCAAGCGCTGGGCGCCACGGCCGCCGACGTGTCGCGCCAGCTTCGGCTGGTGCAGGCCGAAAGCGCGGGCGGGCGCACCGACCTGGGTGGCAGCGAGCAACCCGTGCGCACGCTGGCCACGGTTCAGTCGGCGCAGGAACTGGCTGCGCTCACCCTGGCGCTGCCCGATGGCCGCCACATCCGCCTGGACCAGGTGGCCGAGGTGTCGGACACCACGGCCGAGCCGCGCGCGCTGGCCCTGCTCAACGGCAAACCGGTGGTGGGCTTCGAGGTGGCGCGCAGCAAGGGCGCGAGCGAGGTGGAGGTGGGCGCTGCCGTGCAGGCGGCCCTCCAGGAGCTGCGCGAGCGGCACCCCGACCTCACGATCACCGAGGCCTTCAACTTCGTGCAGCCGGTGCAGGAGGAATACGACGGCTCCATGCACCTGCTGTACGAAGGCGCGCTGCTGGCCGTGGTGGTGGTATGGCTGTTTTTGCGCGACTGGCGCGCAACGTTTGTCTCGGCCGTGGCGCTGCCGCTGTCCATCATTCCGGCGTTCATCGGCATGCACCTGCTGGGCTTTTCGATCAACGTGGTCACGCTGCTGGCGATGTCGCTGGTGGTGGGCATCCTGGTGGATGACGCCATCGTGGAGGTCGAGAACATCGTGCGCCACCTGCGCATGGGCAAAACGCCGTACCAAGCGGCCATGGAGGCGGCCGACGAGATTGGCCTGGCCGTGGTGGCCACCACCTTCACGCTGATTGCGGTGTTCCTGCCCACGGCATTCATGAGCGGCATTGCCGGCAAATTCTTCAAGCAGTTTGGCTGGACGGCGTCGCTTGCCGTGTTTGCCAGCCTGGTGGTGGCGCGGCTGCTCACGCCCATGATGGCGGCGTACCTGCTCAAGCCCATCGTCACCGCGCATCAAGACCCGGGCTGGATGCGCCTGTACCTGCGCTGGGCCGCGTGGTGCGTGCGCCACCGCTGGATGACCTTTGTCGGCACGGCGGCGTTCTTCATCGGATCGCTGGCGCTGATCCCGCTGCTGCCCACCGGCTTCATCCCGCCGGACGACAATTCGCAGACCCAGGTGTACCTGGAGCTGGCCCCTGGCGCCACGCTCGCGCAGACCCGCGCCGTGGCCGAGGATGCACGCCAGCGCATCGCCCGCGTCGAGCATGTGAAAAGCATCTACACCACGATTGGTGGGGGCTCGGCCGGTACTGACCCGTTCATGGGCAGCGCCGCCGCCGAGACCCGCAAGGCCACGCTCACCATCTTGCTGGCCGATCGCGGTGACCGGCCGCGCAAGCAGGGCATTGAGAACAACATCCGCGCCGCGCTGGAAACCTTGCCCGGCGTGCGCAGCAAGGTGGGCCTGGGCGGCTCGGGCGAGAAGTACGTGCTGGTGCTATCTGGCGACGACCCGCAGGCGCTCACCTCGGCCGCGCTGGCGGTCGAGAAGGACCTGCGCACCATCCCCGGCCTTGGCAGCATCTCATCCACTGCCAGCCTGGTGCGCTCGGAGATTGCCGTGCGGCCCGACTTTGCCCGCGCCGCCGACCTGGGCGTGACCAGCAGCGCCATAGCTGAGACCCTGCGCATTGCCACCGTAGGCGACTACGACGTGTCGCTGCCCAAGCTCAACCTGGCTTCGCGGCAGGTGCCCATCGTGGTCAAACTGCAGGATGCGGCGCGGCAGGACCTGTCGGTGCTCGAGCGCCTGCCCGTGCCCGGCAGCAAGGGGCCGGTGATGCTGGGCCAGGTGGCCACGCTGGAGTTCAGCGGTGGCCCCGCCGTGGTGGACCGCTACGACCGCGCCCGCAACGTCAACTTTGAAATCGAGCTGTCGGGCACGCCGCTGGGCGAGGTCACCAAGGCCGTGGCCGCGCTGCCGTCCATTCAGAACCTGCCGCCCGGCGTGCGCCAGATCGCCATTGGTGACGCCGAGATGATGGGCGAGCTGTTTGCCAGTTTCGGGCTGGCCATGCTCACGGGCGTGCTGTGCATCTACATCGTGCTGGTGCTGCTGTTCAAGGATTTCCTGCACCCCGTCACCATCCTGGCCGCGCTGCCGCTGTCGCTGGGCGGGGCGTTTGTGGGGCTGCTGATGGCGCAAAAGAGCTTTTCGATGCCCTCCCTCATCGGGCTCATCATGCTCATGGGCATTGCCACCAAAAACTCCATTTTGCTGGTGGAGTACGCCATCTTGGCGCGGCGCGAGCATGGCATGGGCCGCTTTGACGCGCTGATCGACGCCTGCCACAAGCGCGCCCGCCCCATCATCATGACCACGCTGGCCATGGGCGCGGGGATGATTCCCATTGCCATCGGTTTCGGCGCGGCCGACCCGAGCTTCCGCTCGCCGATGGCCGTGGCGGTGATTGGCGGGTTGATCACCTCCACACTGCTGAGCCTGCTGGTCATTCCAGCGGTGTTCACGGGTGTGGACGATGTGGGGCAATGGTTTGCAAGGGTCTTGCGACGCCTGCGCGGCCTGCCAGCTCACGGCGCGCCCCTTGCGTGAACAGGGCCTGGCTGAAGCGGTGCTGGCAAGTGCATAGTGCTGTCACCCGAAAGGTGGGGGTGCAAAAACAACCCAAGGCGCCAGTCCACGCGGTGTGGGGCAAGATTACAAGCGGTCAACTGCCGTTTTGAGGGTCAATCAAGATGGCGGGCAATTTGCCCTCTGCAATCCCCATTGGACACGCCGTGCTCCCCGATAATCGGCGCTGCCCATGAACCTCGTCAAACTGAACATCGACACCATCAAGCTCGGCGAGCCGCTGCCGTTCGTGCTGCGCGGCGCGAGTGGCGCGTTGCTGGCCAAAAAAGGCTATGTGATTCGCAACCGCAGCGAGCTGGCCATCATGGTGGCCCGCGGGCGCGATTTGTGCGTGGATACCGACGAATCTGGAGACAGTTACCGCGCATACCTGGCGCAACTGCAGCGCATGCTGAACTCCGACTCGAATCTTGGCGATATCGCCGCCATGAAGATCACGGCGGTAGAAGACGCGGTGGCAAGTGAGCGCGACCAGGGCTGGCCCGACTGGTCGGAACTGCAGTTGCGCGCATCGCAGCTGTTGCGCGCGCCGTCTCCGGACGACTTTGCCGGGCGATTTCATGCGTTGCTCGAGGAGTTGGCCCGGCATTGCGAGAACACGCCAGACGCCACGGTGCTCGCGCTGGTGTACCTTTCAGCGCAGGACGAGCGCGTCTACAGCGCCACCCATGCCATGCTCGTGTCGTGCGTGAGCATGGTGGTCGCGCGGGAGATGCTCCAGTGGCCCGCTGCGCGTGTCCAGGTGCTCGGTTCGGCCGCGCTGACCATGAACATCGGCATGACGGAGCTGCAGGACGAGCTGGCGCAGCAGTCTCACGCGCTGACGGCACAGCAGATCGCCGCCATTGAAGGCCACGCAGACCGCTCCGAGGCCTTGCTGCGCCGCTTGGGGGTGGCCGACCCACTCTGGCTGGAGGCGGTGCGCTGCCACCACCACCGTATCCCAGGCCCCTTGGCCAGCAAAAGTGAGGCGCAGCAGTTGGCCCGCCTGATCCAGCGCGCCGACGTGTTTGGTGCGCGCCTGGCTCCGCGCGCTGCACGGCTGCCCATGGCGGCGACCGCGGCGATGCAGGCAAGCTACTACGACGAGGAGAAGCAGGTCGATCAGGCGGGTGCGTCTTTGGTCAAGACGCTCGGGGTCTATCCGCCCGGGTCTTTTGTCCGGTTGGCCAGCAAGGAAATCGGCGTGGTCATCCGGCGTGGTGCCACGGCCACCACGCCACGCGTGGCCGTTTTGACCAACCGCGACGGCATGCCCACTGGTGAGCCCATTCCGCGCGATACCGCTATGCCGCCCTGGAAGATCACTGGGGCCATCCCCTCGCGGGACGTCCGCGTCAAAGTGCCCCTGGAGCGCCTTCTCGCCCTGGTATGACCGCGAGGGCGTGCCCAATGAGGGCGATGCGGCGCAGAATGCGGCCCCAGCTGCCTTGCCGCGTCGAAAGCGCGAATCGGCCTCAGCGAGGACGGTTTTGCCGAATTTGCAGCCGACGATTTCCAAGTCCGATAGGCTCTAGGGAACCTCTTACATGGACGTCTCCAGAAGAGCAAGATTCGGCGACATGAAGGTCTGAAGGGTTTGCAGTCTTACATTCGGCCTGTCGGTGCAGGGTGTTCGTCCTGCTGGCCCTGATGGCATTCGCGGGTGAGGCTCCTGTCTGCAT